>JAGAUY010000091.1 GCA_017620525.1 Oscillospiraceae bacterium
CGGATACTTCATACTCATTTGTGGAAGGAAAACTTGTAATACTAAATCCACCAACATCACGCAGTAATACACCCCATGACTCTTCAACAGCAGTAGATTGATACGGCTGACCATCAATGGTAACGGTATACTCAACACCGCCGACAAGAGGTTTACCGTCGTCAGGGTATATATTGCCGACAGAATTTTCGACATATGGATTGCTCGCGAGAGTAATAGAGCATTCCGGCAAAATCGTCTCTTCGGACAGCACCTCACCAAACGGCCTATCCGTCAGGTCGTTCCAGCTTCGCGGCTCCTTGATCTTCGCGATCATGGCATTCAGTAAATCGAAAAGTTTGCTCATCATTCCACCTCCAATGCCGCCAGCAGTTCGGCAAGCTCCTCATCAGAGACAGCATCGATCTGAACATTGCCGTTTTCGTCAGGCGCAGCACCATTGACGGTTTTGACCGCGGCAGCAACGGTCTTGTCCATTTCGCTGACGCGTTCATCCACGCGCTGCATCTGCTCGTGCAGCTGGGCCCAGACCGGAAGCTCCGGATCCGTGGATTCATCCCCGGAGGGATCCGTGCCGCAGTTGACCGCTCCGATGGTCGCCCACAGCGTGGGAAGGACCTGGCCGTCCTTCGTGCCGTATACACCGAACCTCAGCTGACCTCCGCTCTGGGCCAGGACCGACGCGGGGATCTTCCCGGTAGCGGCGGTGTCGTCGGACGTCACCTTGTCCCGGCACCAGACGAACGTCTTCGCGTAGCCGTCCCAGGTACTGTCGAAGACGGCTTCCACCCGGGCGCCGACCATCCCCGCAGTGATGGGAGCCAGCCTGCGGACCTCGATCTCCGCCCGGGACACAAATAATCTTGCAACTAACATTCAAGCGCTCCTTTCATCAGGATGTTTTGACATACCAGACCGTCAGCTCGACGCTGGTAGACTGCCCGGATGCCACATGGAATGTGACAGTCTTTCCGTCCACGTCGGCCCAGACCGCGCAGGCGCCGTCAGAGCCGAAGACCGGCAGCAGCTTCAGGCCGCAGCGGCCATGAATGCGCACGATGGAGCTGACGTCATCGCCCATGCTCACGCTTACCCCATCCGCGTCGGTGGTAGTGAAGGTCTTGGCATAGACGACCTTGCCATAGAAGCGCTCTGCAGTGCGGTATTCCACATCCGCGATCATGGGCGGATTGAGCCACTCCGTCTCCCCATCGACCGTGCGGCAATAACAGCCGGGATGGGAGGCGGATTCAGAAGCGGCCAGCGCTCCGATATCTTCGGCGGTCAGGCTGACGTTGCCGTCAGAATCAGGAGAAATCGAATTTACAGAAGAAACAGATCCGGCGCCATCGATCCCCATTCTGGACACGGAATAGGAAACCACAGGATCGCCGCTGTTGAAAGTCTCCGTCACACGGGTCCAGAGATACTTACCCTGGGAAACAGAAGGGATTCCTGCCGACCAGGATCCGGAGGGGATGACGGTACCGGAGGCGCTGGCCTGATAGGCCACTTCGGAGCTGACCAGCTGAGCGGGATCGCCGACGTCGCCCTTTTCGCCCTTGATCCGGAACCAGCGGTACTGAGTCCAGTCGGCTGGCGCCGCAGCGGCCGTACCGCTGTAGACGCCGATCCAGTCGTCAGGCAGATCGCCGAAGGAATGGGATTCCTCCGTAGGCTCCACGGATGCGTATTTGATCCACACAAAGTAAGCCGCGCCGGGGTCGCCTTTGGCGCCATTGGTCACTTCGAAGGATCCGGAAGTACCGTCGCTGTAGCTGATCGTGTAGGTGTCCACCAGTCCCTTGGTCGCGGTCTTGCTGATGCCGGTGATCCCCCTGCCGTTGGTGACCACGAATTCAAAAAACGTGGTATCCGCCAGGGTGATCCGGTATGTGTCCGCCAGCTTATCGGACCCGGTCTTTTCGATGCTCTGGATGCCGCCGTGGCCATCCGCGAAAGACACCAGCCAGTTCTCCAAAACCTGACCGGTCAGCTTTTTGGCGGCACCGCTCTGTTCCAGAACAAACAGGTCGCTTGCGGTGACCTGCGTCGCCGCCACAAGATCGCCAATCGCCTTATCAGCCATGCTCCGCTTCCTCCTTCTCCCGGCGCTCCGCGGCCGTCACGACGCTTTCCAGCGCGTTGATACACCCCAGGAGCCTGTCCAGATTGTCCTTACCCTTGACCTCCACACCGTTCAGGGTGGAGATCACCATTTTGATCAGTGTCGTGTCCATAAGATCACTCCTTTGCCAGAACCACCTTGACCGCGTCCATCTCGGGGACGATGGCCACCAGGTGGGTGTAATGTGCCAGATAATGCTCCCCGTGCCACAGCTGCACCGTTTCCTTCTGGTCGCTGAACACTGCCGCGACCGTCGCCAGGGACGCGTCCAGGATCCGGATATATGCCTGGGCAGGCACAGGGATCACGGAAAGGTAATCGGACTCGAATTCCTTTCCCGTTGCGGTTTTGAGTTTTTCCATTTTATCCTCCTTTATCGGAATCCAAGGACTGTCACGCTGGAAGTACCGCCGCTTGCGTTTGTGTAATAGAGCGTCACCGGCTTGAAGTAGTCCTTCCCGATCCTCACACATTCACATCGCACAACCGGCGCCGTGTTCCAGTCATTGAAAACACCGTTGGCGAAATCCGCGTACCCCAGAGTGGTATTGATACCGCCTCCCGTGTTGAAGGTGGTGATAGAACCGCCCGCGATGGCTCCGCCGCCACCGCCGTACACCGTCCCGCTGGTCAGCGCGTAGCCGGGGAGCGTTCCGTTGCTGCCGCCGTACTGGATGTTTCCGGCCTTGACGTATCCGCTGAACGTACCGCTGGCCGCCTTCAGATTGCCGGCACTGTCCACGCTGAAATTTTTGCCCAGCTGGATGCCGCTGGGGCCGATGTAGATGCCCGAGGTGTTCGTGCCGCCCCAGGTCATATTGTTGTAGGACAGAGAATTGGATGTGATGTCGAAGCCGCCGATCCTGCCGCCGGTGGCTGTGATCTTTCCGTATACCTCCAGTCCGCTCTTGGTCGCCTTCAGAACATCGGAGCCGTCCGCGCTGATCGTCCAGGAGGAACTGTCCAGCACCCAGCCGAAGGAGGAAGCATCGCCGCCGGTCTTGCTGACCTTCGCGGAGATTTGGGATGACTGAATGCCCAGAACGCTCTTCAGCCAGGAGCTTTCGCCTTCCTGCTGCTCCACCATTGCGGAGATCAGGCCCGCCTGGACCTTCAGCTCGGCAGCCATGCTGTAAAGCTGCCGGGTGACCTTCCGCTCCTGCCGGGACACATAGGGATACTCGTGATCGATCTCCTCATCAGAGGGCGCGGATATATCCGAGTGGAACATCCGGCCGAAGGTGGTGTTCTGGCTGTAGATCCCGCTGAAGGTGTTGTTCACCGTGATGCCGTCGCCCAGTTCCGCCGCCGGATCCACCAGCGCGCCGGAGGCCTTGTAGGGCTGGTATTTGAAATTCTTCAGACCGGCGAGGATGTCCTCCGCCATCTTCTGGGTGCCCCAGGGACAGGTCAGGGTCATCACTCTGCCGGTATCCGTTCCCGCGGTGTATTCGATGTCGTCAGACACCTGGATCGTCACCCGGGAATAACTGTCAAACTGCGGCGAGGTATCCACAGTCTGAACCTTCTTGCCAATATAAAAGATGTCAGACAAGGATCCTGTCACCTCCGAATGTGATGGCGCTGCCGGAGGATTCGATCAGATACCGCGTCTCTACAGGCATACCGCCCAGGGTAATGAGCCGCAGCTCCCCCAGATCGCTCATGACAAAACAGCCGCAATACATGGCCGCGATATAACCCAGCACTTCCCGGCAGGAGTACTCTCCCGGATACTGCACCGGGTAGGCCTTAGTCATGGCGTCAACAGTGCGCGGATCAAGCGCAACATCCATAAATGCCGCGATCTCCCGGACCACGTCGATATCCGCAGCGGGCCAGTCCAGCGCGCTTTCCGGGTAATCCGCTTCGGCCTTCAGCATGGCGTCATACCCGTGGAGCTTAAAGATCATGATGCCGGAGTCGTCCGAATTCTCCTCCCTGGTGTCAATGTAATACACACCCTTCTGGATCCATTCGGAATGCTGCTCCCCGTCCGTGATCCTGACATAGGGAACCAGCCGCGCCATCCGGACGATCTCGCCGGCGGGCTTGATGAGCTCCACATCGATCTCACCGCTGACGCAGCTGCCCACGGCGATGCCCTCCTGTGAAAACATCCGCGAGGATGTGGAAACGGATATCAGCTTATCTTCTCCAAACCCGCTGTCAGCACCGGAGGAACCAACAGA
The DNA here is from genome assembly GCA_017620525.1 of Oscillospiraceae bacterium. Lineage (GTDB taxonomy): Bacteria > Bacillota > Clostridia > Oscillospirales > Oscillospiraceae > Faecousia. The sequence goes on from JAGAUY010000091.1 coordinate 4,321, forward strand.
AACGGCAGCACCGCCAAATGTGATGGTGCTGCCGTATTCGTCTATCAGACGGCCGGATTCGCCGATGGTGAGACGGGTCTCGGCCCAGTGATCCCCTGCCTGGATCTGCCGGTATAAATCCGTTGTTTCGCGCATGATCCGCCTCCTATCGCTCGATCAGCGGGAAGGTGATGCCCTCCCACAGGGCGGTGCCGTCGGACTGGATATGGGCCAGCGTGGCAGGGTTATTGTTGGAGTACATGGTTTTGGTCACCTGTCCGTACATGGGATCCAGGTACTCCACCTCCACATATTCCGGGTAAATGGCATTCAGGACGATCGCTGCGTCCTCCGATCTCAGAGGCATACAGGTGATGTCCAGCCGGATCTTGGAGGCTACCCGTCCCCGGTGCATCAGACCGTCCATGGTCCGCCCCGCGGTGCTGCTCTCCAGATCGCTGCGCTGCCATTTGATCCCCTTCTGCTCAATGAAGGGGGTGATATCAGTACCGTTGATTTTCAGAACCATGATCACACCCCCGCTGCCCGGCTGTTCTTCCGGGCGTATCGAGCCGCCGCTCTGCCGATGACCTCATCGCCGACCTTGATACCGAGAACGACCTCGATCAGCTCCCGCAGCAGCGCCGCGACCTCCGGATCACTGCCGCCGGCAGTCTCCTCCCGGACGATCTTTCGGATCAGGTCCTCAGGCGCTTCGATGTTGTTGCCATGCTTCTGGTCACCCAGCACCGCCATAAACTCCCGGTTGGGAGGAATGACCGCACCCTGGGCCAGATACGGGATCTGGGGCACGTTCTGGATCCGCGGTAAGCTGAAGGTTCCGATGCCCGGAATACCAAAACTCAAAGCAACCGCCAAGGAATTCCAGATCTCGCAGACTGCCATAATCATTTTGTTGATAAACGAAATGACCTTGTTGACTGCGCCCCCTGTCGCATCATTCAGCCAGCCAAGAAACATGGTAAATACATCGATCAGGCTGTCAATAACTGCCTTGCCAACATCACCAAAGCCGGAAAACATCGTTTTCAGGCCCTCTATTGCTTTGTTCATATTGCCCGAAAACAGACCTGTGAAGAAGTCCAGGAAACCCTGGCATATCTTTTTCAGGCCTGTGATCAGCGTTTCTCCGTTCCCGGTAAAATACACCAGTGCAAGCAAAACACTCGCTATGCCGGCAATGAGGAGCGGGATCCAGGAGCCGGTCAACAGCGAAATGCCCAAACCTGCAGCAAAAATGCCGGCAATCGAAAGCATAGTATTCTGCAGATTCATTCCGTTCTCCATAGCATCATGAAACGCAGTGACAAGCAGCGCGATACCGCCCACCACAAGCACAATTCCCGTTCCGATTGAACCGAACGCGATGTACAGACCTACCGCAGCAGCCGCAAGGCCGGCAACCATCTGGATCATATTTCCCCAGTCCAGTCCGTTCTCCCAGGCGTCGGCCATGCCATTCCACATCAGCAGCAAACCGCCCACGGTGATCAGAATGCCGCCCAGAGTCGTGGCGATGGTCCCCAGCGCCCCGGGAAGCATACCTCCGATCTTCCACAGGGCCAGCCCCGCCGCGATCAGAAGCACATAGTCCGCGATGCGGCTGAGATCCTCACTGATGCCATCAGACCAGGAAAAATCAGGCTCAGCGGTCGTGGACCCACTGCCGCCGGCGGAGGTCTCCGCGGACAGCTTGTTGATCTCATCAAAACCCGCCAGGGATTTTGCCGCATCCTTTGCAGCTGAGCCGGTATCGTTCAGGGCCTTTGTTTCATCGTTGAGCGCCTTCGCCGCAGCCGCGGTCTCCTTTGTGGATTTGCCGCCAAGGTATGCAAAGAACGCTGCGATCTTACCGATCACAGCCGTCAGGAGATTCACCAGAGTCGTGAATGCCGGGATCACAACATCCACCAGCGGCTGCGCCATAGTCAGCAGGGCGCCCTTCAGCCGGGCCAGGGCAGCAGATGCCTCGTCATTGGTCTTGATGACGTCGCCTAGCCACGTTCTCACGGACCGCAGTCCGGATGTAAGCATCGAAAACAGAAACACGCGGGAGATCATTTTGGAGATACGTTTCTGGATCTTGTCGAAACCCTTTCCGATGTCTCCCACAGCTGATCCGAATTTACCGGCGGCGGTTTGGCCCTCGTCTATTTCATCTCTGATTTCACCTGCCTGTTCCTTCAATATGTTCAGACTTGTGGTGATGGCATTCACATCATCAGCGATCCTGGCATACTTCGCACCCAGTTTTTCAGCAGCCTTGTCCTGCGCTTCCAGTGCTTTCTTCTGCTCTTTCAGCTCTGTGGCGATCTGCTTCTGGCGCTCCAGTGAAGCCATGTACTTCTCTGGGTCCGTAGGAGCCGTACCGCTGGTCCCGCCGATGATCCTGCCGAGCTGCTCATTCTCCTTTTCCAGGCTCCTGATGGCGTTCTCGGTCTGCCGCGCAGCCTCCTTTGCTTCGTCAAGCTGCAGTTTGATCCCGGACTGTGTATCCGTCTTCCTTGCAAGCCGGCCTTCTATGGTCTCAATTTTCTTCGTTACCTTCGCCAGTTCCTTTTCCAGTTTTGCGTTATCAAGGTCTGTGCGAAATGTTATCGTTCCGTCGGGCATATTCTCTCACCTCGATTCCTACTTTGCGCCCCACTGCTTCAACAGGTCATCCTCGACCTCGGAGAATGTCTGCCTGATATCCACCAGATGGCGGTTCTGCCGGTACCACTCCCGGTCGGCCTTGTCGAGGGGCTTCCCCTTTGCCAGCAGATTCCGGATCCTGACGATCTGCGCAAAGACGCAGTCGCCGATCTCCATATACGCAGAAAGAAACGTCCACCAATGCAGCCCACCGGTGTTTTCGTCCGGATCATAGGGAATGGAACGGACCTCCTGCCCCAGGACCCGGTTGACCGGCGCGATGATGTGCCGGATATCCTGCTCCCAGGAGACCAGCTTCGGCCCCTTCTGCCCCATGTGATCCTCCCCGCCATCAATGAACCGGAAGCACTGCTTCAGCGCTTCCTCGTAATCTGCTGCGGGGATCTCCGGGAAATCGGGATAGAGAATGGTCATGGCCACAAATGCCTTATCCTGTTTGTCCAGTTCCGGGTCCTCCATGGCAGCACAGATCTCCAGAACACACCGGAAGTCGTAGCGGATCGCCCACTCCGTGCCCCGGATCTCCAGCTTGGTCGGTAAACCGTAATTCATGCGATAACCTCAAAATGAACGGGCGGCAGGTCACCCCCGCCGCCCAATGCTCAGTTGTGATATTTCCTGGTATACTTGCTGTACTTTTCGGTGTACTTCCGGATACGCTCATCCCGCTTCGCCAGGTTTTCGGTAACGGAAGCGTCCATCTCATCCAGCAGTTCGAACAGGAAGCTCTCCACTACTGTCAATCCGCCGGCCATGGCAAACAGCCTGGTCTTGAAAACATCCTTGCAGAAACCCTCGCCGAACAGCGAATCCACAACCGCCCGCATCTGCGCGTCTTCCTCCCGGGAAAGATCGAATCTCTCTGCCGCGTCGGCCGCAGCTTCGTGCGCCTTCGCCTTGTCCTCGTGAATCCTGGAGAGCTTGGACACAAGGCCGTAAAGCTCCTCCGCGAAGCCCTGATCTGCAGGATTGAATTCCACCGCTCTGCCTGTATCCACTCCGGAATCCGTAAAAACAGGAATGCGTTTGATACCGCTGGAAACAACAAACCTTTTCTGATCCATCTCCGGTCTCCTTATTCAGTGGTCTTGCTGAAGGTAATCGTGCCGTCAGCCGCCACAGACGCGGTGCCGACCTCGCGGGTACCGCCAAAGGTCACATCGATGGGCATAGTCAGAGGACCGCCGCCCTCACCGCCCATGCCGGAGGGCTTGACCATGCTGGAAGGATAGCGCTCCGCAAAAGCGTTGCCGCTCTCATCCGTCAGGTACAGATGGATCCGGAGCAGATCCTGGGCACACAGTGCCGGAGCGTTCTGCTCCACGACCGCCAGCTGCACTACGTGCTGCTGGTATTCGTCGCCGGAATCCAGTTCGCAGGGCTCGAAGGCCTGGGAAATGACAGGCTTTTTCATGGTGGTATAGGTATCACCCAGAATATCCTGTTTGGTCTCCTCACTCCAGTCCATCTCGGCGGAGCTGTCCTCCACGCGCTTGCCAAGCTTGCCCCACTTGGGAGCGTCGTAGGTACCGCTGTTGCCGCAACACAGATACAGCTTGCGGTCGGCGGTCTGACCGGCGGTGGTTTTCATAGTAAACGTCATGTTATCACCTCAATATTTTCAGATAAACCACGGGTCCGTGGTCTTGAATTCCTTCACGAACTGAACGGCCAGCTGCACCATGTACATGGCCGTTCCTTCGTCCTCGGCAGCATAAAGCACACCGTTCTGGGCGGTGATCTTCTCTTTCCGGGGCGTATCCCCGAACACGGGAGCAGCACCCATTGCGGACTGCGCCTGCACCCACTCCTGAAAATCCATCACCCAGTCCGCATTCTCTGTGGCCCCGATGTCGTCACCCGGAGCCTTTTCGAATACGTAGTAAATGCCGAAGTTGTACTGATTCGTTATGGTAACGTTGCCGAAGATATCCTGCCGGCGCTGCACTTCCACCAGTCCTGACGGAAAGATACCGCCGTTAAATGGGATCCGGTCGGTGTAATCCACCTGGAAGCACCGAAGAACACCGGCATTGGGATATGCTCCGACAAACGCCCGGATCTTCTCCAAAGCCGTCATCGCTTCCTCCTCACATATTCCTGTACCTCTGCGGCGATCTCATCCCCTTCTTCGGCCATCATCCGCCTGTCCCAGTAGGGGCCGGCATTGGTGTTGAACGTTTTGGTATACCGCAGATCCTTATCCGTCACGACCTTGGGCGGCGGACCGGCCATAGCCTTACCGTAATACTGATAACGGGCATAGGGGCCAAGCACTTCGATTTTTGTCGGACTCTTGACGCGCTTCAGCTTCGTTGCCAGCGTGCCGGTCAGGAATGGCATATACCTGGTCATGCGGAGATCTATGCAGTCCGTGACGAACTGCTGAACGTCACCATTTTTGTCAACACCAAGTCCGGTAAGGACCGTATTGATTGGCTTCATCGTGACTGCGATCGTCGTTTTCATCCCCCCGCCTCCACATGAACCATCTGCGTTCCCCAGTATTTGGGATCCACATACTTGACTACCACAAGTCCGGGAGTCGTGGTCGGATTCAGAGCCGCCCATTCTTCCCGGCAGGTGATCTCCGGGCCTTCACCCAGCAGCACCTTGTCCTCCACAAAGACGGTCTGCGTATCGCCGGGGATGATCAGGAGGAAGGAATTGCTTTCCTTGCTCCCGGTCTTGTCCACCGTGTGATTCTTGCGGAAGTCCAGAAATGCCCTGTTGTGGACGGTCCTGGTGTACTCCTCCCCGTCCCTGTGGTATACCGTAACGGTCTGTCTGCACATCCGGTAATCCACCGGGGAGGTGTTTCTGCGCATCAGCATCAGCCCACCCCCCGGTAAATATCCAGATACTGCCCCGCACAGCGCAGCAGCTCCCTGGCCTGTCCCCTGGGACTCAGGTCCACGGCATTCTGTGCGCCGGCATAGCTGACGGACACGGAACCGATGGACGCGGAGGAAACCGTCCCGGCGGCGCCGTTCTGAGCCGCTGCAAACCAGGCAAAGGCATCTGCCATGGCGCACACTGCCATGGCCTCAGCGTTCTCCTCCGGGGCCGTGACGGTATAGATGCGCCGATAGCGTGCCAGCTGCTCCGCTGCCCTGGCTTCGAACAGCGGCCATTCTTCGACGGCAATGGACCCGCCCTTGTAAGCGTCGATGTAAAAATCGTATCCAACCATAAGGGCGCGCCTCCTTCCTTACTGGCCGGCCTTCAGCTGTTCCAGCTGTTCGGTCAGCTCCTTGTTGGCCTTCTTCAGAGCGGCATTCTCCTTCTTCAGAGCCTTCAGCTCATCCGCAGGCTCCTTCGCGATGATCTTACCGGTCTTCTGGTCGACCTCATTGAAGCCTCTGGCCAGGTAGTTTGCCAGCTGATCATCGGCGATGCGCAGCTGCTTGTTGCCCTTCTGTACGAGCTTCATGGTCTACCTCCTTACGCATCCACGTTGTACTGGACGGCAGCCTTGCGCTTGTTCAGCAGGAAGGTGTCGTCGTAGCTTTCCTCGAAGTAAACGTACTTGCCGTTGGAGCCGGCGCTGGGGGGATCCAGCTGGGCAAAGGTGTACTTCTCGGGAGTAATGACCGCGGAGGGATGAGCCAGCAGCATATTGATCTGCTTGGCGCCCTCGCCGGCAGTCCAGCCTTCGGTGAAGTCATAGACAGTCTTCATCAGAGCGGAGGGAACGCTCTCAATGGTCACCTCATCCAGAGACTTCACGGTGCGGCGGATGTTCTCATCGCCGTTCATGATGGTTCTGGCCAGATCCGCAGCGTTCTTCAGGATCTTGTTGACCGCAGGGGTCAGATACAGGATTCTGCCGACCTTGGGAACGTTGGCCTCATCCATGGCGACCATATAACCGTCGAAGACCTGCAGGATGTTCTGCTCGGTCAGCGCGGTGGTGTCGGCGGCCATGCCGGCAGCGATCCAGTCGGCATACAGCTTGGAGACCAGGTAGGCATCCATTTCGGGGAACTTCTGCTCCTCGTTGAACACCTTGGTGATGTTCTGAATGGAGGCGATCTGGTTGGTCTCGTCAATGTCCATGGGATGGACCAGAGTGGACCAGGTACGGAAGTTGCCCAGGGTCTTGGGCTCCCAGGCGTTGTCAAAATTCCGCTTGGCCACGGTGATGGTATCACGGTCGCCATCCACACGGCCGGTGGTGCTCAGACTGGGGATCTGGATGGTGTTGGCGCCGGTCCACTTGTACCGTGCGTCGTTTTCGGTGCTTCTCAGAGCTGCGAAGTGCAGAACATAGGGATATGCCTGGGCCAGAGCCTGAGAATACTGCTGTGCATAATTAAGTGCGGGCATAGTTTATAACTCCTTTCGTTATTTGCCGGTGTCATGGGCACGGATGCCGGTGAAACCGAAATTGAATCCGCCGGTATCCCTGCCGCCTGCACCGCCGGTACCGGCGCCGGCGGAATAGGGAGGAGGTGTGCCTGCCTCTTCGAACAGGTAGCCGCTGTCCTTTTTCAGACCCTCCAGCGCGGCTTTGATGTCTGCTTCCTGGTTCTTGCTGCCCTTCAGGGTGTCGGTGTCCAGCAGCGCCTTGATCGCCTTGGCATTGCGGCCCTTGGCGCCGGTGATGGCGGAATCCAGTGCCCGGTCGAAGGCCATGTCAGCCAGCTCGGCCTTGTGATCCTCGATGGCCTGGTTGTACTTGTCCTCCCAATCCTTGGCGGCCTTGCGGACGGTCTCGATATCACTGCCCTGGTCCTGGAAACCCTTGATGGTCTTCTGGGCCTCGTCCAGCTGATTCTTGATCGTCTCGTAATCTGCAAAGGGCTGCTTGGCGGCCTCGATGTCCCGGCCGTTCTCAGCCATGATGGCATCGATGATCTCCTTGGTCAGAGGCTGGTCTCCCACCTTGAAGTTCTGCAGAAATTTGCGTTCCATATTCTTCCTTTCCTCCGCTACGCTTTTTGTACGAGGGTGGCATCCTCTGCGGCTGGCCTGAATTACGCCCGGCCGGGGCGAAAATGGTATGAAAAAAGCGCCCTTTCGGACGCTTCAGTCAATGAATGAAATTGGGCATAGAAAAACCACCGTTCCAAGAGTGGATCGGCGGTTTAGTTGCTGAGATATAAATCGTCATATACGCGCTGTGCTTCTCTGCCGAAGCCATTGTACTCATCGTAGTGAGGCGGTGCAAACCCCTTCGCATCGATCAGCTCATAGAGCATTTCCAACACGTCGCCGATGTTGTCAGAAGACAACGCGCCCGGAAGGTTTTGCAAGAGGAATTCCCTCGATTCTTTCGTCATATTTAGCATAATTATTTCCCCTTCCACGGATTTGTTTGAATCAGCCTGCAATCTCGGACACTGATTGTTACAGCTGCTTTCTGGCCGTAAAAAGTCTGTCGAACATCACCATCCGGAAGCGTCCGCACAACTCCTAATTTTACAGGGTTTTTCAAAGCATCCAAAGCATCCACGATGGGCACGCCGCATCTCATTCCGGGGTGTGCCTCAGAAGTCTGCCCTATAACACGGTCGATGAAGTGGGTAGCAAAACCTTTGATTTCTACACCCGTTGATGTCGTCTGCCCAACTATCTGGGACTGAATGCTGCTACCAGTTTCCTTGTATAGCTCGAATCCAGTCAAAACGGATATGTCTCCCTTTTTGACCGCTCGGTCATACCCAGTAAGTAATCGATATTCAGGAGAGTCATTGTACTTCGCTTCCAGATATTTGTCAAGAGTATTCAGGCTAGTATTCTGCGCACCGATAGAAGCAAGCCACTCTTTGTGCGTTCTATTGGCGCCTGCGTTTGCCGCCCCTGCTTCCTTCACCCCAAACCCAGTCACCTGCGCCCGCTCCCTCTGAGACCGCAATCCCGCGGCCTTGGTAAACCGGGCGTATTCGTCATTGAGGCGGACCAGCTTCGTCTGATCAATGGCCAGCTGCTCCTTGTCGCCGGCAGCTTCGTCGATCAGGATCCGGCGCTTCCGGTCCCGGATGGCCTGCTCCAGCTTGCGCTGGCGCTGGGTGGCTTCGTACATGGTGTAGTGCTTACCCTCGTAGTCGATGCCCTTTTTGTTCTCCTGCCGGAATCTCTCCAGCTCCTCCGGGGTGTACTGCGGACGGTTGACACCCAGGATGATCGGGAAGGCAGCGTGTCCGCAGTTCAGCGTGCCGATCCGGCGGACAAGGCTGTTGTTCAGCGCCGTATACTCAGCGTCACTGTACTGCCTGCCCTGGATGGGCTCGTGGTCCGGGGCGCTGGCAGCATGGGCGGAGATCTCCCAGCCGTCACAGCCGAGGTCATCGTGGTTCTGCTGTGAGATCTTCTCCTGCATGATGCCAAGACCGCCCATGACGTTCCGGCGCACAGCCGCCTCCAGGAAGGTGTGAACGCCGGACGCATAATCGATGGTGCGGATGCCCTTGGCCGCCAGTTCCCTGGTAGCCGCCCGGATGGCGGAGTTGTAATCCTGGGCACCTGTTGTGACCTTCTGAAAAGCAAGATCGCAGGCCTGTTCATAAGCCTGCGTCAGCGGCAGCACCTCACCGTTCTGGGTCACAAATCCCAGGGTCTGGACCATGTTCGTCAGATCCTCCCGGGCCATCTGAACAGCGGCGCTGACGATATCCTGCACCACAGCGTTATCACCGAAGCTGACCGCGTCGGCATGGGGCAGATTCCGGATATCGAAATCGTATCCCACCTCCGCCGCCTGCTTCATCAGCCTGTCCACCTCAGAGAGAGAAACATTCAGCCGCTTCTGGATCTCCCGCTTCACCTGCTGCTGGGACATTCCCAGATTCTGCAGTCTCCACACCTGATACGACGCGGAGCTGGTCAGCTGTCCGGCCTCAGAAATACGCCTGGCGATATCACCGATCAGAAAATCCGCGATCGGCGAAATGATCTGCTGGGCCTTATCACCCAGCGCCTCGATCTGATCAGCGGTGAGCATGGCCCAAACCTCTCACAATTTCCTTTTCCCTGTTCGACAGTTTCCAGAAGGTGGCGTTCGCCCTCTCTGCTGCGGCTCTCTCTGCTGCGGCTCTCTCTGCTGCGGCTCTCTCTGACAAGATAAAGCCACTGCCAAAGATTGTCTTCTTCTGCGATTTCTGCGCATCAAGGGAACGAATAAACCAACATTCCTCTGCAGGGATTCTGAGCGTCTGCCCCTTGCTTGCAATCTTCTGAATGATCGCAGCCGTCAGCACTTCGTCCGGATACTCATATTTCGGAAATTCCACGCGCTTTTCGTTGCGTGCCGTTTCCTGCACCTTTCGGATTGCGTCGTGTAATTCGCTCGACACATGGATTTTATAAGCACCCATATTGGTCACGAAGGCTGTTTTCACGTTCGCGCCGTTTTCGTAAATAATAGCGCTGTCAGAAATAACAACATTGCATTTATCACCAGCGGACGAACAGACAGTCAGCCCAGGAGCGAACAAGAAGAAATCAATCTCTCTCGCTATGTAGAAAGCTATGATCTTCGCCAAGATGGAAAATGGAGGGTTGTCCACAACCACACCGTCTGCGGGATATGTATAATGCTCGTAGTCGCCTCCGGGGTAAAAGGGACGTATTATCGGACGATCCCCCAGGTTGTACTCCTCAGTTGCCCATCCCAGGACAGCATCATAAATATAATCCGGCGTATAGCAGTCGTCTGTGGTCTTCTTCGGTTTGAATTTTTCAACAAACGCAGTGTACTCCGGATTGTCGTCAAATAAATCTAATTGCTTACTGTTCACATCATACCGCCACCTTCCCCATCATCCAGCACATCAGGCATATATTTTTCCCGGATCTTCTGCCGCTGGGCCTCCGTGTCGTAGGGCATACCATAGCGCCAGCCTACGGCGATCTCCGGCTTCAGCAGTCCCCGGGCAACCTGGTCCTTCATGTCGGCCCAGGCAGCTTCGTCATCATATAGGACACCATTGCCCCAGTCGAAGGCGATGTCGTCCCCGCCGATCTCCCGGGCGCCGGGTACCTGGTACATCTGTCCCAGGATGCCGCAGAGCCTGGCTGCCTCCTTCACCGCGTCCTCCCAGGAGCGCTGGAAATCCACAATGGTCAGGGAGTAATCGCCTTCGGAGGACGTGATCTCCTTGGCCGTCCGCTCAGCCGCTTCCACCTCAGACAGCAGGCCCCGCTTCAGGCCGATGACGCTCTCCACATTGCGCAGATACTCCGTCTTCCGCGCCAGGAAGGACTGCTCCCTCAGTGCCGGCGAGAAGATCGTCACGCCCGCGGTCTCCGGATCTTCGTCAAGACCTGTGAAGATGTGATCGTGGAAGACCTTGCGGCCGTCCTTTTTCTTCTCCAGCATATCCGCACTGACGATGATCCGGCTTTCACCCCGCTCAAACTCTCCGTTGAGCTGCGCCTCGTTGATGTTGATGTTATGGATCAGACCGGAGGCGGCAGCGTAAACGCAGACCGCGTCCGGACTGCCGTCCACACAGTTCTCGATAGGCGTCTTCAGCGGCGCCAGGCCTACAGAGCCGACAGGTCTGGGGAATGTGTATTCATCCTGCAGATCGGCATACTCGGGGATGCTCTGCAGGGGCACCAGCTGCCCGATGGTGCCGGCAGTGGTAGAGCGGCAAAGATAATTGCGGATGGTCAGATAGCCGCCTGCGTCCACCGTCCGGCGCTCCAGGAGGGTGTAGTAATACTGCTCCCGGACCGTCATCTCGGAGGTACCAATGTCAGTCATATTTCCATCCGTATCCCTGCCGAAGACGAGGATATTGGCACGGTCCACAACCGTGAACCGGAAGCCGGTCTTCGTGGGCACAGGCTTCAGCCTGCTTTCACCGCCGATCAGCGCCTTCTGCATGGCGCTGTTCTTCTTTTTGTCCAGCGCGGCCAGAATGCCCTTGGTGAAGTCATCCTTTGCCGCTGCGCTGTATTCGGAAAACGTCGTCTTGGTCAGCTTCCTGACGATGGTATACGGGATGCGCTGGCAAGGATCCTCTCTTTCCGTCGGCTCCTTCTGGTAGTACAGCTCGTACCAGTCGTTGATGGCTGCTTTCATGGCATCCGTTGTGATATCGGACGCACGGAAGATATCCCGGTAGCTGTCCGCAGATCTGTTGAAAAATGCGCTC
>JAGAUY010000092.1 GCA_017620525.1 Oscillospiraceae bacterium
CCTCCAAAAGAATAATTTTAATCATCTGTCTGCCACCTCGGTTCTATTGGTAAAATTATAAAATTTAACATTTACATAAAATATAACAAACACAAAATAGAATGTCAACTTCTCTGTACTCGACCGCGAACGACGGCAAAAAATTCAGGAAAAAGAAACAGGCCCTCGGTCAGCGTTCCAGTGGTTATGATTACGACTACAGCGAGGGGCAGACCATGTAACCAATACCGCCGGACAGCACCCATGAGTGTTGTCCGGCGGTAGCTAACAAAATGAAATAAACAAATTAAACCCCTTGGTGAAGTCGAAACTTGTTCCAGGCTCAAAATACCACCATATATTGTGGCTTCACAAGGGTGTTCTTCCACAACATATGGTGGTCAAGATTCGGGATTCGGCTTTGTAGCCGTTTTCAGAGCCACAAACGAGGTAGGCATCGATGAAAACATTTCTGTCGGCTACAAAGCAGACTTCATTAAACCAAGCTTGTTTTCTTTAGGATGATGTTGCTGACAGCACCAAGGCCCACGCTGAACAGAGCACCGCCTGCCATACACAGAAAAACGTGCATAATGGTCGCATAGGAAGAGATAGAAAATGAGCGTTATATTGGGTACTTCTTGCAGCCACATCAAAGGACCGGCTGAATCTTCGAGATTAATTCTCCACAGGCTTCCAGCAGCGGTTGGCCTGCCACAATACAGACAGCATTATCCTCTGCCACATATTTCAAAACATCCGTTAATGCCAGAAGATCTTCGTGAGTGGTAGAGATCAGTTCGTGGCGGACACGGCAGATATCCTCGTATGTGATTCCCTTGAAGTAACGGTTTTCCGCAACAGTGATCTTCATCTGGGTGTTCAGTAGCGGATCAGCGCTAGCCATTGAGCCTAGGATCATAGGTGTCAAGTCCATTTTTTGTGCACAGAAGCTGCGAACAAAATCCACGGCTTTATCGAACACATTTAAGGACCGGCCAGGCTGAGGATCCCGGTAGGTGTAGAAGAACATATCACCATCGTCACGACCTGCAAATCCACAGCCATAGGCACCGCCCTGGACGCGGATCTCATTCCACAGGTAGCTGAAGTTCAACACATTGGTAAGGACATAGATGCTGCCGTGGAAGCTACCGCCATAGTTTTTAATATTGGATGCCTTGGAAGCAAAGCCTATTGGTGCAGAAATCGGCAGGCCGATCTGATCTGTGGTATTAGGAGTGAGCTGTGCAGAACCGGAGGCACTTCCTTTCGGAAAAGCACGCAAAACCGGATCAATGAGCTTTTCTGCATTGCTCGACAAGCTTACGGTCAGACGCTTTGCGCAGAATGCCTTTCCCGCAACTGCTTTCAACTGTGCCGCTAGTTCATCCAACTGCCCATCATCAGCGGCACACTGAGCCTTTACCCACTGGATAAAGGAACTACCCACCATAGCTTCTTTGGCTGCACCGGGTCCGGTCAACATGGAACATGCACGAGTCATGGCATACTGGTGACCAGCCCCCACAAACTCCATCTGCAGCTGCATCATGATTTGGTTCAGCAGATTTTTCAGCAGCAACTTATCTTCGAATAGGGTCTCGGTAAGAATCTCGCAGAGCAGCGCTACGGCAGTCTCACCCTGGTTTGCAAGACAAACCATTTCAGCACCTAGATGGACGCTGGCCTTTTTCCCGGAATAGACATTGGGAATAAAGCGCAGTTTACCAACCTTCTGTTTGGTGAGCATCTGAAGCTGGGCACTGCTATAGTTGACAGTGGGAAGCTTTCCCAAAAGCTTTGTAAGCAGGGATGCAACAGGCAGTTCCTTCATGCTCAGGTCGGAAACATCGAAGTGTAGGTTCAGGTATGTAAGTCCGTTTTGAATATCGTGGGTCAGTACTGTTATACCGTTCGTTTTAGACACAGTGACCGGCAGCTTTTCTGGAGTTGGATCAATGTCGGAAAGCTTCAGCACAGGGATGGAGTTTAATGCTTCCGGTGTGTCGGCTGTCTGCTGCCAGGCAGCAAGAGTCTTTCCCTCGGCCTCGATTCGAACTCTGTCCGCATCTGTCCAGACAGCACACTCTGCAGCTACCCGGGCTGCTTCCTTCTCCTGCTTTTCCTTGCCCAAAGTCTGAGAAGGAACCAGAACGGACATAGCCTTGTGGGGATTCTCCAGGAACAGCGTACGAATCAAATCAGCGAAGTAAGCGCTATCCAGCTTGGCTTCCAGAGCGTTCAGTACATCCTCTGTCAGAAGATATTGAGCAGGATCGCCGCCGTAGAGCCAGCTATCCAGCATGGTAAGGGCTTCACTTAGGCTCCGGGATGCCCAACCGCCATCCTTGTCCCGAAGCTGAAATGCAAAGCGGTTGAAGCAAGCTTCCAGCCTGCCCTTATCAAGACCATTCTCTGCCAGATCAGTCAGCACCCTGTTTACGACAGCTTTAATTTCATCTACCTTATCTTCATCGGTATTCCAAACCTCCCAAGAAATCCAGTTCTGCTGGATACCATCGTGCAACTGGACATTTACATCCTGACCTAAGCCTGCACTTAATACTGCCTGTTTCAGGGGTGCATCATTATCGCCTGCCAGATAATCCTTCAGCACAGTAGCAGCATACAACTTCTCCTGCTCATTGAAACAGCCCAGCATACAGCCACAGGAAACGATGGTTCTGTTGGAAGTGGATTCCTCTGCCCCAATCTCGTAAATCGTCCGCTCCTCCCGGTAAGGCACAGCAGTCTGCATGGGAATTTGAAAGTCTGTAACATGCCGATCATAGTCCTTTAAGTACGAATCGATATGTGCTAGAGCGGAATCCAGATCCACACTGCCGCTGAGGATGATGCGGGAGTTGGAGGGGTGATAGAATTTGCGGTGGTTTGCAATGAACTGCTCGTAGGTCAGATCGGGAATATGCTCCGGATGACCTCCGGATTCTGCACTGTAGCAGTTATCCGGGAACATCTGCCGATTCATTGCGTGTTCCAAAACCGCATCAGCGGAAGCATATGCACCCTTCATTTCGTTAAAGACAACACCCTGATAGACAGGATCCTGGCCTTCCCGCAGTTCATAGCGCCAGCCTTCCTGACGGAATATCTCCGGCTTGTGGTAAATGGCAGGGTGTAGCACTGCGTCCATGTAAACATCCAGCAGATTGAGGAAATCCTTGTTGTTGCGGCTGCTGAGGGGATACACAGTCTTATCCGGGTAGGTCATGGCATTCAGGAAGGTACTGACGGAGGATTTCAGCAGTTCTACAAAGGGTTCTTTCACTGGATACTTGTCTGATCCGCACAGCACGCTGTGCTCCAGAATGTGAAACACGCCGGTAGAGTCCTCCGGAATCGTTTTGAAGGTAATGGCGAAGGTCTTATTCTCATCAGCCCTATCCAGCCATA
>JAGAUY010000093.1 GCA_017620525.1 Oscillospiraceae bacterium
AACACCAAGGACGATGCTCAGCAGATCGAGCAGGTCAACAACGCTGTTTCCGCTGGCTGCCAGGCCATCATCGTGGCTGCCAACGGCCCCGACGCCATCACTTCCGCTCTGCAGGAAGCTGCTGCTGCCGGCGTTAAGATCATCTACGTTGACTCCCCCGCAAACATGGACGCTGAGGCTACCTTCTCCACCGACAACCAGGCTGCTGGCCAGACCGCTGGCGAGACCCTGCTGGCTGAGCTGGAAGCAAAGGGCATCACCGAAGGCACCATCGGCATCATCAACACCAACGCTGCTTCCGACTCCACTCTGAAGCGTGAGGCTGGCTTCCGCGCTGCATTCGAAGGCTCCGCTTTCGAGATTCTGGAGACCCAGTACGGCGAGGGCGATGCTGCCAAGTCCCAGTCCATCGCTGAGAACTACATCACTCAGGGCGTCGTCGGTATCTTCGGTACCAACGAAGGCTCCACCACCGGCGCAGGTAACGCCATCAAGGCTGCTTCCTCTGATGTCGTCGTCGTTGGCTTCGACAAGTCCGATGCTATCCTGGGCCTGATCGAGGATGGCTACATCCTGGCTACCATGGCACAGAACCCCGACGTCATGGGTTACGAAGGCGTTAAGGCAGCTGTCGCTGTCCTGAACGGCGAAGACCTGGGCGGCAAGGTTGTTGACACCGGCGTTTCCGTTCTGACCGCTTCCGGCTCCGCTGCTGAGGAAGAGCCCGCTCAGACCGCTGGCGAAAACTACAAGATCGCTCTGATCACCATGGACTCCATCGACCAGCACTGGGTCACCCTGAACGAGGGCGCTCAGAAGGCCGCACAGGAGCTGGGTGTTACCGTTACTTACATGGCTCCCAACACCAAGGACGACGCTCAGCAGATTGAGCAGGTCAACAACGCTGTTGCTGCTGGCTGCCAGGCTATCATCGTTGCTGCCAACGGCCCCGACGCCATCACTTCCGCTCTGAAGGAAGCTGTCGCTGCCGGCGTCAAGATCGTCTACGTTGACTCTCCCGCCAACATGGACGCTGAGGCTACCTTCTCCACCGACAACCAGGCTGCCGGCCAGACCGCTGGCGAGACCCTGCTGGCTGAGCTGCAGGCAAAGGGCATCACCGAAGGCGAGATCGGCATCATCAACACCAATGCTGCTTCTGACTCCACCCTGAAGCGTGAGGCTGGCTTCCGCGCTGCATTCGAGGGCACCAACTTCACCATCCTGGAGACCCAGTACGGCGAGGGCGACGCTGCAAAGTCCCAGTCCATCGCTGAGAACTACATCACTCAGGGCGTCGTCGGCATCTTCGGCACCAACGAAGGTTCCACCACCGGCGCCGGCAATGCCATCAAGGCTGCTGCTTCCGATGTCGTCGTCGTTGGCTTCGACAAGTCCGATGCTATCCTGGGCCTGATCGAGGACGGCTTCATCCTGGCTACCATGGCTCAGAACCCCGATGTCATGGGTTACGAAGGCGTTAAGGCAGCTGTCGCTGTCCTGAACGGCGAAGACCTGGGCGGTAAGGTCGTCGACACCGGCGTCTCTGTCCTGACCAAGGAGTAATTCTTCAAAATTTTTCAGCAAAAACGCCGGATTCGTCCGGCGTTTTTGTTGAATCAAGCCATCGTATATGGTATGATATACGAGACAAAAACAACAGGAGGTATACCCAATGAAACGCAGTGAAATCAATGCCGCGCTGAAAGAACTGGAAGCAATGGTGAACGAATACAAGTTCGCTCTGCCTCCTTTCTGCCACTTTACCCCCGAGGAATGGCAGGAGAAGGGCCACGAGTACGACGAGGTTCGTGACTGCATGCTGGGCTGGGACATCACCGACTATGGTATGGGTGATTTCAGCAAGTATGGCTTCTCTCTGATCACCATCCGCAACGGCAACCGCGCTATGGCTGACAAGTATCCCAAGGTCTATGCTGAGAAGATCCTGTATCTGAAGGAAGGCCAGTATGCACTGAACCACTTCCACTGGTACAAGACCGAGGACATCATCAACCGCGGCGGCGGCAACTGCCTGATCCGTGTTTACAACAGCCTGCCCAACGAAGAGATCGACTACGAATCCGATGTCACCGTCCATACCGATGGCCGCACCTACACCGTTCCCGCCGGCACCCAGGTTCGCCTGACTCCCGGTGAGAGTATCCACATTCAGCAGTATATGTACCACGACTTCGAAGTTGAGCCCGGTACCGGCGCTGTTCTGCTGGGCGAGGTCAGCCAGTGCAACGATGACAATACCGACAACCGCTTCAATCCTCCCGCCGGCCGCTTCCCCGCCATCGAAGAGGACGAAGCTCCCTACCGTCTGCTGTGCAACGAGTATCCCGCTGCTAAGGATTAACAGGAGAATTGGCCATGTATGACGTGATTGCACTGGGCGAACTTCTGATTGATTTCGCCTCCAAGTCTGTGGATGCCGCAGGCTATCCCACCATGGCTGCCAATCCCGGCGGCGCTCCCGGCAATTTCCTGGCCGCTCTGAATGCCTACGGTGCAAAGACCGCGTTTCTGGGCAAGGTGGGCGACGACGCCTTCGGCCATCTGCTGCTGGGCACCATGAGCCAGGCCGGTATTGAGACCAAGGGCATCGTGGTGGATCCCACCGTGTTTACGACTCTGGCTTTCGTCACCTTTGATGACAAGGGCGACCGCTCCTTCAGCTTTGCCAGAAAACCCGGAGCTGATACCCAGCTGCGCTGGGAGGATGTGGACAAGTCCCTCATCGACGAGGCCAAGGTGTTCCATTTCGGTACCCTGAGCCTGACTGATGAACCTGTCCGCACCACTACCCAGAAGGCTGTTGCCTATGCCAGGGAGCAGGGCAAGCTGATCACCTATGACCCCAACCTGCGCAAGCCCCTGTGGAAGAGTGAGGAAGAGGCCAAGGATCAGATCCTGTGGGGTCTGTACCAGGCTGATGTGGTCAAGATCAGCGATGAGGAAGTGGAATTCCTGTGGAACTGCAGCCCTGAAGAGGGTGCAGACAAGCTGCTCAATGAGTACGGTGTCAGTCTGGCCATGGTAACCCTTGGTCCCGACGGCTGCTATCTGAAGACTGCGAACGCTGTCTGCAAGGCTCCCGGCCCCAAGGTCAGCCCAATCGACACCACCGGCGCCGGCGATATTTTCGGCGGCAGTGCCGTGTCCCGGCTGCTGGAGCTGAATAAGGCTGTTTCCGAGCTGACTGCTGAGGACCTGGCCTACATTGGCTATTTTGCCACCACCGCTGCAAGTCTGTCCACCGAGCATATCGGCGGCATTCCCAGCATCCAGGACAAGGCTGTTGTTCTGGAAAAGATGAAGACCCTGTAAAAACAAATTACGCACCGGAAATCATGACGATTTTCGGTGCGTTTTATTTTTGGAAAGAGAAACCGCCTGAGCCGGCTGACTCAGGCGGTTGATGCATTAATTGCAGTGCTTTGCGGCGTAGATGGCGGCACCGCAGGCGGCTTCCTCGTCGTTTTGGGACAGAATCAGAGGACAGCCGAAGGTATCTTCAAAGATCCTGCACAGATGCTTGTTGCGGCGCAGGCCGTTGCCGGAGCCGATCATGGCCACGGGAGCTTTACCGCCCATGTCCAGATAACCGCGGTACATATCGTACAGTTCATCGGCCATGCCGTGCATGATGCTGTAGGTGAAATGCAGGGGAGTGAAATTCTCGGTGCCGATACCGCTGACAGAGCCTCTCAGACTGGGATCTTTCCGGGTACCCTGGAAGAGGGTCACGGCCGTGGGATAATTGCTGATGGGCTCGTTTTCCTCCAGCATCCGGGTCATGGCTTCGTAGACGCTGTCATCGGAGCCGGTGGCCATTTTTACAGTCTGGCGGAAGAAATTCTCCAGCATGGCATAGCTTCTGCCGCCGCAGAGGGATGCACCGACCAGCAGCCACCCGCCGTCGGGGAAGGGGCGGGTCTCCAGTGTCTGGGTCTGCATATGGCTGGGGGAGTAGACGGAGATCTGGCTTCCGGTGCCCACATTGACCAGCAGCACATCGGTGCGGCCGCCGGTGGCGCCCAGGAAGCTGGCCTGGTTGTCGCCGATACCGGCATAGACAGGAATGCCCAGAGGCCCGGTGCCCAGACAGGGATCCGTCATCAGCTGGGGTACCAGGTCCATGCCGATGCCGGCGGTTTCCAACGCTTTGGCATCAAAGCAGCCCTTGGGACCGTCATACAGGCCCAGGCTAGCGGCGTCGGTAGGCTCCATCAGAGGTGTCGTGAGACCTGCCAGCTTCATGGCGATGTAGTCATGGATGGTGCAGAAGGTCGCTGCGTCGGCGGGAACCAGTCCGTGATTCAGATTGTAGTAATGGGTGACCATGCCGTAGCCGGTGGCAACCGCGTAACCGGTCAGCTGGGACAGGTGTGCGGCCCAGCTGGAAGTTTCGTCATAGGGAAGGTCGCCGCGGCCATCCTGCCAGATGTACAGGGGGCTGACCGGATCGCCTGCGGCATTCAGATAGACAATGCCGTGCATCTGACCGGTCATGCCGATGGCTGTTACGTCGGGATGCTCTGCCAGCAGTTCCTTCACGGATGCCAGAGCCTTGTCGTAAATCAGGTTGGGATCCTGAATCTTCTCCCAGCTTTCGCCGGTGAGAAAGCTGTCGTTTTTAACGGTTTTTGCGCTCAGAACACCCAGTTCATTGTCGTGTACCACCGCGGAAATGGTGGTGGTGCCAATATCAAGTCCTAACGTCTTCATGGCAGTACCTCAGCAGCAGGTGGACATGGGATCCAGGCGGCGGATGATATCCTCCTGGATGGCAGGGGACAGATCCAGGAAGTTGACGAAGGTGCCGTGGATACGCATAATGTACACACCGTTGGGAGCATACTTCTTGGGATTGGCCAGAACCTTGCGCAGGGTATCGGGGGTGGTGACGTTGACGTAGAGGTAGAAAGGAGCGCGGTTGCTGTTCATGGGGTTGAAAAACAGAGGCTTGAGAATGCGGTCGCGGAACTGCAGGCCCTTGCCTTCCATGGTCTCGGCGGTGAAGTACTTGGGATCAACGCCGAAGTGGGATGCCACACCGCCGTTGAACAGGTGGAAGGGCAGCTTCATGGTGGACAGGGTGCGCAGGCCCAGACCGTTGGTTGCATCGCCGAACAGGGGGTCAATACCGTAGCCCATCATTTCACGGGCAGAGCGGGCATCGGGAGTCGCGCCAACCCAATAGCCGTAGGTCAGATGGGTGGAGGGGCTGGACCAGTCGGGGCGGAAGGGGTTGCCCAGATAGTTCTTCAGATTCTTGACCACACAGGAGACCTTTTCGGCCAGTTCCACGGCAGCAGCATCGGCTTCAGGATCGTTGTTGCCGAACTTGGGGCAGTTGTGCAGATATTCCTTCAGTTCCTCGTAGCCTTCGAAATTGCACTTCAGAGCGGCAATCAGATTCTCAGCATCCTCGGGACGCTCTGCCAGCAGATGCTCCACAGCCACGAAGGAGTCGGAGACCACACTCAGACCGTGGATCAGACAGCCGGAGCCATGGTACTTGGTTCCCTGTTCCTGAGGATCGCGGCAGTCCACGGCAGTTTCCAGACCGCCCATGAAGCAGCTCAGGAAGGGAACGCGCAGGTGGGACAGTGCCAGGCTGGCGCCGTTGGCGGATTCTGCCATCTTCCGGGTGAAGAAGTCCAGGTTTTCATAGAACAGGCGCTTCAGATTCTGCAAGGTCTCCTGAGCGGAGCGTTCGACCTGGGGGCCGATCGCTGCGCCGGTAATCAGGGACTTACCGCCGGTGAGGGTCAGCTCCAGAATCTTGGCCAGATTCAGCCAGGAGTTGGTGGTATTGCCGGAGTCCTTGCCCATGATCAGAGGCTCCTGACAGCCGGCTACGGAGTAGTCAGGCAGGTCGGCATCCTCGATGCCGTTTTCACGCAGAGTCTGGAACAGGGAGTCATCGTTGAAAATGGAGGGAGTCAGGCAACCGGGGGTAAAGAAGAAGCGGCCCAACTCCTCGTAGAGTTTTTCGGGGGTGTTCTCGTGCAGCTTCACGGACAGAATGGGCTGGGGCAGATTCATCTCGTAGTAGGCGTCCAGAATGGCGTAGCTCATGGGGTTGGTCAGATCATTGCCGTCCACATCACGGCCGCTGATCAGCACGTTCTGGGAGATGGCCCAGCTGCGCTCACCGACGTTGAAGAACACCAGGAAATGCTCAAACAGGGCGGCTGCCTGCTCACGTGTCAGACCATCAGCGGCGCGGTAGGGTTCGAAGATCCGGTCGGCGTTGCCGACGGAGAATGCGAAGGGGTTGGGTGCCTGCTCGATGCACATCATCTGCCAGAGGATCAGGTAAGCCTGCATGGCTTCATAGGTGTTGCGGGCACCAAATTCGGGAACATGGCGCAGCGTTGCAGCCATCAGTTCGAAGATCTCCTTCTGTTCGCCCTCGGCGGCCTTTGCGTTTTCCTCGGCGATGGCGGCGTAGCGGTGAGCCAGCTTGATGGCGCACTTCAGGGCGCGGGCCATGCAGCGCAGGTTATAGGCATGGGTCTCGTCCAGTGCGGGCAGCTTTTCTTCGATTTCGCTGAGCAGGGTGCTCAGACCGACCTTCATTGCGCGGCGGAAATCGGGGATCAGATGGCCGGTGACCTGCTCGACGAAATAGGCGACTTCTTCGGTGTATTCGCCGCAGGCACCGTAGACCTTGTTCAGGTCGCGGACATAGTCGCTGTCGGAAGCGCGCTCACGCATGGCGGCGATCCGCTCAGCAGGAACTTCTTCGGTGGGGGTTGCGTAGTCATAGACCTCCAGGGGGTCGCAGTAGCCGCGGAAGGTTTCAACCTTGAAGGCGGGGTTGATCAGAGCATAGCTGGCAGCGAAAGCATCGCGCTGGGTGCCAGCGAAGATGGCATTGGAGCTAATCTCCAGGGGCAGCTTCTCGATGATGGCCTCCAGCTCCAGGGCAGCCTTTTCTTCTTCGCCCAGCTGCAGACCCTGGGATGCGTCAGCGGCGATCTCCCGGGACAGGAACCAGCCGTTCAGAATCTTCTTGGTCTGGCGCTCTTCGGTGAAAAGGGCTTTTGCTTTTTCGGTCAGCAGCGCAGGGGAGTGGTTTGCAAAAATTTCCATGATATCGTTCCTCCGGTTTATCAATGTTAGTCAGGTTCGGATGAGGGGAATGCCGCCGGCAGTCAGGATCTGACGGAACTGCGCCAGCATTGCAGGGGTGATTCTTGCTTCATCGGTCATGGTGTATTCCAGACCGCAGGTTTTGTATTTGTCCTTGCCGAATTCGTGGTAGGGAAGCAATTCCAGAGTGCCGTTGCCCGGCAGACCCAGATCATTGAAGAGCTTCACAAAACCTTCGGCATCCGCGGCGGAAGCATTGAAGCCTCCGATCAGGGGAATTCGCAGCGCAGGATGCTTGCCTGCGGCAATGGCCAGGGCAATGTTTTTGTGAGTCAAAGCATTGGAGATGCCGGTGACGGTCCGGTGCTTTTCCAAATCGTAGTGCTTGCAGTCCATGATCAGGTGATCCACCAGCGGAAACAGCTCCGGCAGGCGGGTATTGATGCCGTTGGTCTCAATGGCGGTGTGGATGCCCAGTTCTTTCAGCCTGGTCAGAAATTCCTTCACTGCGTCGAACTGCATGGTGATCTCACCGCCGGTAAGGGTGATGCCGCCGCCGTCAAAGAACATCATCTGGCATGACTGCACTTCCGCAACCAGCGCATCGATGCTGCGCGCGGTACCGCCGGAGCAGGCAAGTCCTTCCGGATTGGAGCACCAGGGACAGTGCAGATTGCACCCTTGCAGATGATATACCAGCCGATTGCCGGGACCATCCTGAGAATAATTGAAACCTTTTTGAAAAATTCGGATTTCCATGTCAGCACCTCCTGAAAATACTATATCAAGTTCTGATTAGTTTGTCAATCGGATTGACAAAAAGATGTTTCATTTATTGACAAAACGTTGCCTTGCTCCTATAATGAATATGATCATAAAACCAATCACAGGGAGGAACAATTCAATGACAAAAGAACTTTGGCAGCGTCCTGTATTTTTTAACCGCAACCGGGTGTTCCGGGTATATCTGGGCGGCAAGCTGTTCAGCGATTTCCTGGGTGATGCCCCCGAAGACGGCTTCCACCCCGAGGAATGGGTGGCTTCCACCGTCCATGCCATGAATGCAAATCCCACCGGTCCGCTGGAGGGCATTTCCATCATCGAGGGCACTGAGATCCCCTTCACTCAGCTGCTGGAAGAGCATAAAGCAGAATGCCTGGGCGACCGGGACAATCTGGGCGTGCTGGTCAAGTATCTGGACAGCGCCATCCGCCTGCCTATGCAGGTCCATCCCACCCGGGAGTTCTCCCGCGTCCATTTCAACAGCCCCTATGGCAAGGCAGAGTCCTGGATCATCCTGGCTACCCGTCCCGATGCCTGCATTTACTACGGTTTCTCCCGTGAGGTCAGCCGTGAGGAGTTTGAGGCTGCTGTGGACAAGTCCATGGAAGATGTCAGCTGCATGACCGAGTTTGTCAACCGCGTGCCCGTCAAGCCCGGCGATGTGTTCTTCGTGCCTGCCGGTGTTATCCATGCTATCGGCCCCGGCTGTCTGATGCTGGAAGCTCAGGAGCCTTCCGACTTCACTGTTCAGCCTGAGCACTGGTGCGGCGAGTATCAGCTCAATGATCATGAGATGTATCTGGGTCTGGACCGCGAGATCGCCAACAGTTGTTTCGATTTCACCCGCTACGGCGAGGAAGTGGTCCGTCAGGGCAAGAAGGAACCCAAGCTGCTGGCTCAGACTGAGAATACCAAGCTGGAAAGCCTCATCGGACCCGAGGATACCACCTGCTTCAGCGTGGATCGCCTGACCGTCTCCGGCGGCACCGCAGAGCTGACCGCAGGCGCTGGTGTCCATATCGTCGCTGACGGCTGCGGCACTGTGCGCTGCGGCGATTACGAGCACAGCCTGAAGAAGGGCGACTACTTCTTCCTGCCTGTGTCCGCTGTCGGCGAGACCATCGTCGAAGGCGAACTGAATCTGCTGATCTGCAAGGGCGGCAATTAATCAATTCTGAGGAAACGGAGTGGGAGCATGGCACTGAAAGCACGCAACGCGGACTATATAAGAGAATATAACCGCAAGGCAGTACTGCGGCTCCTGCGCCGGAATCCCATGAGCCGGGCTCAGCTGGCCCGGGATACGGGACTTACCAGAGCGGCAACTTCACTCATCGCCGATGAACTGCTGAGCGAGGGGGTCCTGATGGAGCTGTCTCCAAAGAGCAGCGGCAGAGGCAGATGCGCCATTCCGCTGGCAGTCAGTCCGGATCGTTATCTGGCTCTGGGGGTCTTTCTGAGCCGTACCGGCTGCTGCGCGGGATTATGCGATTTCTCCGGAAATCTTCTCTGCCGGCGGCCGCTGGAGCTGACCGATGACCCGGTGGAGGATATTGTCCGGACTCTGGAGGAACTGCTGGAGACGGTGGACCGCAGCAAAGTGGTGGGTATCGGCATCAGTTCCCCGGGACCGCTGGACACCAAAGCGGGCAGAATCCTCAATCCGCCCCGGTTTGACCGCTGGCATGGAATGGACATCGGACCCATCCTGAGCGAGCGGATGGGCATGCCCGCTTATCTGGAGCATGATGCCTGCGCACTGGCGCTGCATCAGCTGGAGCAGGGCAGCAGCCGGGATTTCCTTTTCCTGCTGGTCAACAGCGGTGTGGGTTCCGGCATCGTCAGCAACGGACGTCTGCTGGGCGGTACCGGTCACTTTACCGGTGAACTGGGGCATACCACCATTCGCTTCGACGGCAGGCGCTGTGAATGCGGAAACCGGGGGTGTCTGGAAGCCTATGCAGCCATTCCCAATCTGCTGGAGGGCAGCCGGTTTGCTTCCTGGAAGGAATTGATTGACGAAGCGGACAGTGAAGATGCCCGGATCCTGCTGGACCGGGAAGGGGAGTACCTGGCAGCCGGCGTGATCAATCTGATGAATCTGATCCCGCTGGATACGGTTTATCTTGCCGGCGATGTCGGTTACGGCTCGGATTTGCTGGGAGAGCGCCTGAAACGGGAGATCGCTACCCGGGCCCTGTCCAGAGACAGGGGAGCCGTGGAAGTCCTTCCTGCGGATCTGCGGCCGGAAGCAGTGATTCTGTCTGCCGGTGATATCGTTTTTTCCCGCTTCCTGACGGTATAAGGGAACAATCATAATAAAACAGCGCCCTGCCTTATTGTGAGGCAGGGCGTTTTGCGTCTGCGGACTGTCTTGCGGTGGATTGTCAGCGGATGCTGATTTTGTGATTCGTCGCTTGACAGGAGGCAGGTTATGCGGTACGATTGTAGTAATTAAATGAAATGAAGAAGCGAGTGCTCGGATTTTCTGTAAATAATAACTATATGGAGGAACGATTATGTCCAAGTTCAAGTTTTCTGTAGGCCCCTGGAATGTCCACACCGGTGCTGATTCCTACGGCCCCGAGACCCGCCGCCCCATCGATCTGGAGACCAAGTTTGCAAAGTTCAAGGAACTTGGTTTTGATGCGGTTCAGTTCCATGATGACGATGCGGTTCCCGACATGAACAACATGACCGTTGAGCAAATCAAGGAATATGCCCGCGGTGTCAGGAAGTTGCTGGACAAGTATGATCTGAAGGCTGAATTTGTGGCCCCCCGTCTGTGGATGGATCCCCACACCAAGGACGGCGGATTTATGAGCACCCGCGAAGAGGACCGGGAATATGCCATGTGGCGCGCCTACCGTTCCATCGACATCGCCAAGGAACTGGGCACCGATCTGCTGGTGCTGTGGCTGGCCCGCGAAGGTACTCTCTGCGCTGAGAGCAAGAGCCCTGTCTGGGCAACCAAACAGCTGGTGGAAGCCATTAACAAGATGCTGGCCTATGACGAAAACATCCGCGTGTGCATCGAGCCCAAGCCCAATGAACCCATCGACCGTTCCATCTGCGGCACCATGGGCCATGTGCTGGCGATCTCTGCCGCGACCATCGATCCCAAACGTGTCGGCGGCAACCTGGAGTCTGCCCATGCCATCCTGGCAGGTCTGGATCCCGCCCATGAGATCGGTTTTGCCCTGGCATTTGACAAGCTGTTCACTGTCCATCTGAATGACCAGAACTCCATCCGCTACGACCAGGATAAGTCTTTCGGCGTGGAAAATATCCGTGCTGCCTTCAATCAGGTCAAGGTCCTGGTGGAGAACAACTACGGCTCCAAGGGCGAATATGTTGGTCTGGATGTCAAGGCCATGCGCACCACCTCCGATGAGGACAGCTACGAGCATCTGGCAAACTCTCTGGCCGTGTTCAAGGCTCTGGAGGACAAGGTTGCCCGTTACGACTATGAATATGCCAACAGACTGATTGCTGAGCTGAAGTTTGAGCAGCTGGAAATGTACACCATGAACCTGATCATGGGTCTGGTGTGATCGGAGCAGACTCTTCTGGGAGCGTTGCCTTATGAAAAAGAAAATCATTTCCGCGGGACACATCTGCATTGATATTACACCGGTGTTCCCACTGGAAAACAAATGCTCCGAGATCGGCGAACTGCTGGTTCCGGGGAAATTGATCCATATGAAACCGGCAGATGTTCATACCGGCGGCAGCGTGGCCAATACGGGTCTGGCGCTGAAGCTGCTGGGCGCCGACGTGCAGCTGTTGGGCAAGGTGGGCGATGATGCGTTCGGCGCCATGATCGCGGATTTGCTGGCAGGTTACGGCGCAGGCGGTCTCATTGTGGATAAGGAAAGCACTACGTCCTATTCCGTTGTTCTTGCGGTGCCCGGAATCGACAGGATCTTCCTGCACAGTCCCGGTGCGAACAATACCTTCACCAATGGGGACATTCCGGAGGAAGCGCTGGCTGATGCAGCATTGTTCCATTTCGGATATCCCCCCGTTATGAAGAAGCTGTATGAAAATGACGGAGCAGAACTGGCGGCAATCCTGCGCCGGGCAAAGGAACATGATGTTGCCACCAGTCTGGATATGACCAGCGTGGACCCCAATTCCGCCGCGGGGCGGGTGGACTGGGTGAAGATTCTGGAGGCAGTGCTGCCGTATACGGACTTTTTCGTTCCCAGTTTTGAAGAACTGTGCTTCATGCTGGACCGGGAGCGCTATAACGCGCTGTCTGCGCACGGCGGCGACATGACGCAGCAGCTGGATATGGAGGCGGACGTGAAGCCTCTGGCTGCCAGATGTCTGGAACTCGGATGCCGCGCGGTGCTGATCAAGTGCGGCACCAGCGGAATGTATCTGCGAACCGCTGACCGGAAGACCATGGGTCAGGTCGGAAGCCGTCTTGAACTGGACGCGGCTGTGTGGGCCGACCGGGAGAGAATCCAGCCCTGCTTCAGAGCTGACCAGGTTCTGTCCGGTACCGGTGCCGGTGATACCAGCATCGCGGCATTCCTGATGGCAGCGGCGGAAGGAAAGGCACCTGAACTGTGCGCAGCACTGGCCGCGGCGGAGGGTGCCTGCGCGGTGACCGCGTACGATGCTCTGAGCGGCCTGAAGCCGCTGGATGTGCTGGAAGCGAGAATCGCCTCCGGCTGGGAAACCATGTAAAACAATAAAAAACTGCCCGCAGGGCAGTTTTTTATTTCATTGCAATGACAATGGGCTGATAAAATCCGGTTTCTGCCGGGTATTTCCACTCGATTTTGCTGCAGCCGTTTTCCATCAGCAGTTCTGTCAGTTCCTCTGTGCGCGTTGCTCTGTATTCGCAGTCAAATTTGCTGATATGCAGTGTTTCTTCGTCATCAATGATATATTGGGTCAGTTTATAATGGTCGTTGTCCCAGATCCAGGTCTGAAATGACACCCGCTGACCCTTTGCGGTCTTATGGATGTAGGGGGGAGAATAGGGAGGCTTGTCCATAAGCAGCGCGTCATAATCTCTGATGCTGGCGACAAACATACCGCCTGGTGCGATTTGACTTGTGATGCTTCTGATAGCCAAGTCCAGCGCATCCCGGGAGAGCATATGCGGCAGGGCATTGTCCATGCAGATCACAATGTCGAATTGTTCGGAAAAGACATCCGACAGGGCGCGGAAGTCTGCGTGTTCAAAACGGATCTTCACATGATTCTCTGCCGCGCGTTTTTTGGCTTCCGCGAGTTCTGCGCTGCTGATGTCTGAGGCGGCAACGCAGTAGTTAAGGCAGGCAAGTCCGATGGCCTGGGTTCCGATTCCGCAGGCGCAGTCGAGAATCGTTGCCGTTTTGTCAAAACCGTATTCATTGAAAAGCCTGTCCAGAATCAGGGCCTGTTCCCGGGTTGCCGCCTGCCAGTCGAGGAACAGTTTGTCATATTCGGAAGCCATGTTATCATAAAAAGACTGAATTATGTTCATGGTGTATCACCTCTTGTATTCGGTTTCTTACGCTACATCCTATCACGCGAGGGCTGAATTTGCAACAACAGGCACAGCAGATCAAACTGCTGTGCCTGTAATTGTTTGATTCGGTGATATCAGAGCAGATACAGAAGATAGGCAATGTAACCTGCCAGCATGATCAGGCCGCTGGCGCGGGTCAGCTTCTTCTTGCGCATGCACGCTGCCAGCAGGAAGACGACGACACCCAGTGCGATCAGCGTATCCATCAGGAATGCAGGGGAGAAGGGGACCGGGATAATCAGAGCGGACAGACCAACCACAAAGAGAATGTTGAAAATATTGGAGCCGACGATGTTGCCGATGGCGATATCCGCGTTGCCTTTCCGGGCGGCGGTGACAGAGGTGAACAGTTCGGGCAGGCTGGTGCCAACAGCTACGATGGTCAGACCGATGAAGCGTTCGCTGAGCCCCAGGATCCGGGCAATCTCCGTAGCGGCATCTACGGCCAGGTCGCTGCCAACCAGAATCAGTCCCAGACCACCCACAAGACTGACCAGCGCCAACCAGGGTTTCATGTTCTTCTTGCTCTCTTCCTCGCTGGCCGCTTCGGGATGCTTGATGGCGGAGTAGAACAGATAGGAAAGATACAATACAAAGCACAGCGCCAGGATCACACCGTCCAGGAAGTTCATAGTTCCGTCCATGCCCAGCAGATACAGCAGGGCGGTGATGACGATCAGGAAAGGAATCTCGATGCGGATGGTGGACTTGGCCACGGCAATGGGGACAATGGCGGATGCCAGCCCCAGGATCACCAGAACGTTCATGATGTTGGAACCGACAATGTTACCAATGGTGATATCAGCCACACCTTTGGCAGCGGATGTCAGACTGACGGCGGCTTCCGGGGCGCTGGTACCCATTGCCACAATGGTCAGGCCAATAATCAGCTGGGGAATGTGAAATTTTTCTGCCACCCAGCAGGCACCGTCGACAAACCAGTCGGCACCCTTGACCAGCATCACAAAACCTGCCGCCAGAAGCAGCAGCTGCAGGATAAAATTCATGTTTTATTTCCTCCAAGGATAATCTGTATTATTATAGTTTTCTGGGAGATTCTAGCATAATTGCACGTCAATTGCAAGGGGATTGGCATATATTTTTCCCGGATGAACGGGATGATATGCAGAAGAAAGCTCCGTTCGGATGAACGGAGCTTTTGCGATCACAGCAGATAGATGAAATAAGCAGTGTAACCGAGCAGCATGAGCACGCCGTGCCAGCGAACCAGCTTCTTCTGACGGATGGAACACAGCAGAAGCAGAACACCAGCGGCAATGGCCACGATGGTGTCGATGAGGAAGTTGGCTGCAAAGGGAACGGGGACAATCATGGCAGACAGACCGACAATGAACAGAATGTTGAAAATATTGGAGCCGACGATGTTGCCGATGGCAATATCCGCATTGCCCTTCCGGGCAGCAGCCACGGAAGTGAACAGCTCAGGCAGGCTGGTGCCCAGAGCCACGATGGTCAGACCGATGAAACGCTCGGACAGGCCGAAGATGCGGGCAAGAGCGGTTGCAGCGTCAACAGCGATATTGGCGCCCAGAACGATCAGGACCAGACCAACAACGGTAAACAGCAGTGCCTGCCACAGCTTCAGATTCTTAACCGGATCGCCTTCGGAGTTACCGTGCTTTGCCATGTAGAGCATGTATGCCAGATAGATGATGAACAGAGCCAGCAGAATCAGGCCGTCCACCAGAGTGATGGTGCCGTCCATACCCAGCAGGAACAGGATAGCGCTGATGGCCAGCATGTAGGGAATGTCGATTTTAATGGTGGACTTGGCTACAGCGATGGGGACAATGACAGAAGCCAGACCCAGAATGATCAGGATGTTCAGGATGTTGGAACCGACGATGTTGCCAATGGTGATATCGGCGCTGCCCTTCAGCGCAGCGCTGATGGAGACGGCGGCTTCCGGAGCGCTGGTGCCCATGGCCACGATGGTCAGGCCGATGACCAGCTGGGGAATGTGCATCTTTGCGGCGATGCCGGAGGCACCGTCAACAAACCAGTCGGCGCCCTTGACCAGAAGGACAAAGCCCAGAGCCAGGAGCAGGATTTGCAGAATGATTTCCATAATGTTTTTACCTCCAAAGAAAAATGTCTTTGTTGCGCAAAAAAAGCGAGTCCTTTGCTGCAACGAATCGCAACAAAGTCTCGCTACTTATCTGCAATGCCGGGTCATAAGACCGTACTGACGACAATGCAAACACGGAAAACCGTGCCAGCTACTCCCTTTATTTCAGTTAAATTTTAACATGGATGCGGCGGGATTGCAAGGGGAGAAATTACCAATTTCTTGATTATTTTTTCCGGAGCATGTATAATCGATTCACAAAGAAGGAAGGTGACACAATGAGAGCAGACTGCCATATGCATATGATCCTGGACGGTGTGGACTGGAGACAGGCCATTGCCCGTCACCGCGCGGGGCCTGACGAGAAATGGATCAGAAGGATCCTGGAGCGGTACCGGGATCTGGGATTTACCTATCTGCGTGACGGCGGTGACCGTTGGAATGCGGGAAAACGGGCCAGGGAACTGTCGGACGAATACGGCATCGTCTACCGGACACCCCTGGCGCCATTGTGCAAAGCGGGGCATTACGGAAGTTTTATAGGCAAAAAATACGAGAATTTCCGGGAATTTGCGAAACTTGTCGGACAGGCACGGGCAGAAGGTGCGGATTTTATCAAGATTATGATCTCAGGATTGATGGATTTCGACCGGTGCGGACAGTTGACGGAAGCGGGACTGCCGCCGGAAGAGATCCGGGAGCTGATCCACATCGCCCACGAAGAGGGATTTTCTGTGATGGCGCATGCCAACGGCGCCCGGACAGTGGAGGCTGCCGCCGCTGCCGGAGTGGATTCCGTGGAACACGGCGCATATCTGGATGAAGATGCGCTTGCTGCCATGAAAGAATCCCATGTGGTTTGGTGTCCGACCCTTTCCACCGTCGGGAATCTGCGGGGGAAAGGTAGATTTGATGAAGATGTGGTCCGGGGTATCCTGGAGACGGCCTGGGCCAATGTGGAGCGGTTTGCATCCATGGGAGGCATACTGGCTCCGGGCAGCGATGCGGGAGCCTGGGCAGTACCCCACGGCAGCCTGACGGAATACGAACTGCTGGCGCAGATTCTGGGTACCGGTGCGGAAGACATTCTGCGAAGGGGCATCCGGACGATCCGCGAACGGTTTTGAAACATGAAATGCGGTTGGCTTTTTTGGCGAAAGCTGATATAATACCCCCGGAGGGATGATTATGAATTTGAATGCCATCATTCACAGAAGTGCGCTGACGGACTGCTATGCCCTGGACAAGGACACGGCGGTATTGAATATCCGCACCGGTAAGGATATTACCGCTGTGAATCTTGTATATGAAGACCCCTATGCCTACGGCATTTCCGGCGACATCCACTGGATCGGAATTCCCATGGCGATGACAATGAGCCGGGAACTGAAGCACTGCTGTATCTGGACCGCTGAGGTAAAGCCTCTATACAAGCGGCTGCAGTATTATTTCGAGATCTTCTGCGGCGATGAGAAACTGCTGATGTTCGAAGATGATTTTTATACCGAGGAGCAGGCATTCCGCAAGGGCCGCTGGAAGCAGTATTTCAAGTTCCCCTGGATGAATGAATGTGATGTGTTTACGGTCCCGGACTGGGTGGAGCAGACGGTGTGGTATCAGATCATGCCGGACCGGTTCTGCCGGGGAGATAAGACATCCAAGCGGATGCCGCTGAAGGACTGGGAGGACCGGGAGAGCGTCACCGGAGGCGATTTCTACGGCGGCGACCTGCGGGGCATCATTCAGAAGCTGCCCTACCTGAAGGATCTGGGCATCACAGGCATATACCTTCTTCCTCTGTTTGAATCCGATACCAATCATAAGTATAATATTTTCGACTATACCCGCATCGACCCGGATTTCGGTACCGAGGAAGATGTGAAGGAACTGGTGGATACGGCCCATGGCCTGGGGATCCGGGTGATGCTGGATGCGGTGTTCAACCACAGCGGCACCGGCTTCTTTGCCTGGCAGGATGTGTGGGAGAAGGGGGAGAATTCCCGGTACTTCGACTGGTTCTGCATCAATGAAAGGCCGTTCCGCAGAATCCGCAGGGACCTGCGGGACGGAAGATTCTACGGCTTTGCGTTCCTGGACAATATGCCCAAACTGAATACCGGAAATCCGGAGGTGGCGGACTACTGCGCCAAATTGTGCAAATACTGGGTGGAGAACTGGAACATCGACGGAATCCGCTTCGATGTAGGCAACGAGATTTCCCACAGTTTCCTCAAGAAAGTCAACCGTCTGCTCAAACCCATCAAGCCGGATCTGTTTTTGCTGGGTGAGATCTGGATGGACTCCATTATGTGGCTCCAGGGCGATGAATACGATTCGGTTATGAACTATCCCTTCTTCGAGTCCATGCATAATTTCTGGTTGGACCGGCAGTCTGATTCCCGGGATTTCATGTATGCCTTAAACCGCTGCTACAGCCTTTATCCGGAGCAGGTGAACCGCTGTATCTTCAATTTCCTGGATACCCATGATACCATGCGCGCGCTGAACCGCTGCGGCAGTGAGGATGTGCTGTATCAGCAGCTGGCGGTTCTGATGACCATGCCCGGAACAGCCTGTATTTACTATGGTACGGAGATCGCCATGCCAGGCGGACACGATCCGGACTGCCGCCGGACCATGCCCTGGGGCGAGATCGACTCCGGCATCCACAGCGGCAGGATCGACGAAATGAAGCGCCTGATCGCGCTCCGAAAGTCCTGCGATTCTATTCGGGGAACGCAGATCCGCTGGCACCATGATCCCGCAGCTCCTCGTCTGATCTGCTATGATCGTCCCGGCTGCGGCGATACGGTTCGGGTGTGGATCAATGGACAGCAGGAGGCGGTTGCGCTCTGTGCGGAGGGAGAGGTTCTCTACCAACGCCATTTTGAAGGCGGAATGCTGAATCCCGGTGGAATTCTGGTCGTATGTACCGGCGCTGAAGGGGTGGTGTGATCGTGCTCGAACAGCTGAAAGCCCGCTATGCGCGCTATGAGCAGGAGGCGAGGAAGGCGGTTTTGAACGCAAAACCCACTGACGGTCTGTTCGGCATGGGCGCGGATCCGCGCAAGCATCCCTGCCACGATCAGTTTTATCAGGATGTGGCCGAGTGGGCTGACACATTTGAGAAGACCGCACCTTCTGCCCAGGCCGCAGCCGACGCTGTGGAATGGATCATCCGGGCGGCGGACAGCCACCGGGATGAGGAGACTTATTGGTATATGTACGCGGCCCAGGTCCATGCCCGGCTGCTGATCCCGCTGATGGCTCCGGACCGGTGTGCATCGCTTGTCCGGTGGTACGACAGCGCCTATCCGCCCATCGACAGAATGCCGGTACAGAAAGAACTTTTCAGGCTTCTGCGCAAATGCTCCAAAGCAAAAAAATAGTATAAAAGAGTCAGGCTCCGGAGGAAATTCCGGAGCCTGATTGTTAATTTTATTAACAACTAATGGGGGAATCACCGACGTTTATTATGCAATATGCAGTATACAATGGAATGGGATAGCAAAATAGTCAAAAAGAAAAATAAAAAGAGCATAGCAAACTGGGTACATTTGATACCCCACCCTTGTGGCATCAAACAAAAATAGCGATAATGATAAAACTATCGTTGACAAGTGTCAATGGCGTATTGTAAGATGTTGGTAAGGTTCAAAACAGTGATATTCATTGTGTGACCGAAAACGGACGAAAGTCCAACAACATGAAGGGAGAAAACAAAAATGAAGAAAATCCTGGCTATGATTCTGGCTCTGGTTATGGTTCTGGCTCTGGTCGCCTGCGGCGGCGAGACTGCTCCTGCTACCGAAGCACCTGCAGCAGAAAACGAAGCCCCCGCTACCGAGGCTCCCGCTGCTGAAGACGAAGCCCCCGCTGCCGAAGGCGGCAATCTGGTCGGCGTTGCAATGCCCACTAAGGACCTGCAGCGTTGGAATCAGGACGGCGAGAACATGAAGGCTCAGCTGGAAGCCGCTGGCTACACTGTTGACCTGCAGTACGCTGCCAACGACATCCCCACTCAGGTTTCCCAGATTGAGAACATGATCGCCAACGGCTGCGAAGTCCTGGTTATCGCTTCCATCGACGGCGAAGCTCTGGGTACCGTTCTGGACCAGGCTAAGGCTGAAGGCATCCCCGTCATTGCTTATGACCGTCTGATCATGAACTCCGATGCAGTTTCCTACTATGCTACCTTCGACAACTGGGATGTTGGCGTGAAGCAGGGCGAGTACATCGTCAATGCTCTGGATCTGGAGAATGCTCCTGAAGGCACCACCTACAACATCGAGTACATCACCGGCGACCCCGGCGACAACAACATCAACTTCTTCTTCGACGGCGCTATCTCCGTCCTGCAGCCCTACATCGACGCAGGTGTCCTGGTTTGCCCCTCCGGCCAGACCGAGAAGCAGGCTGTTGCTACCGCTAACTGGGCAACCGACGCTGCACAGGCTCGTTTCGAGAACATCCTGGCTTCCTACTATGCTGACGGCACCGAGCTGCACGCCGTTCTGGCTTCCAACGACTCCACCGCTCTGGGCGTTGCCAACGCTCTGGCTTCCTCCTACACCGGTCCCTACCCTGTTCTGACCGGTCAGGACTGCGACATCGCTTCCGTTAAGAACATGATCGCCGGCACTCAGTCCATGTCCGTCTTCAAGGACACCCGTACTCTGGCTGCCAAGACCGTCGAGATGGTCGACGCTCTGATGCAGGGCACCGAGCCCCCCATCAATGATACCGAGACCTACAACAACGGCACCGGCATCATCCCCTCCTTCCTGTGCGAGCCCGTCGCAGCAACTGTTGACGACATCCAGTCCCTGCTGATCGACTCCGGCTATTACACCCAGGAGCAGCTGGACAACTAATTCTCCGGCAAACAATTCATAATTCCTAGAAACCATTCGGGCAAGGCGGTCCTCCCGCCTTGCCCGAAAAACACCAAATGAGGTGATCGCTTGTCTGAAAATATTCTCGAAATGAAAAATATCACCAAGCTGTTTCCCGGTGTCAAGGCTCTTGACAACGTGAATCTGCAGGTGAAAAAGGGTTCTATTCATGCGCTGGTCGGCGAGAACGGCGCCGGTAAATCTACCCTGATGAATGTCCTCAGCGGCATTTACCCCTATGGCTCCTATTCCGGAGACATTGTTTATGAAGGAGAGATTTGTCAGTTCTCCAAAATCACTGACAGTGAATCCAAGGGCATCGTCATCATCCATCAGGAGCTGGCGCTGGTTCCCTACATGACCATCGGCGAAAATATGTTCCTGGGAAATGAGCGAGGAAAGTCCTTCTCCATTGACTGGGACACCACTTATGCTGATGCGGATAAGTATCTGAAAATTGTAGGTCTGTCTGAGTCTTCCCACACCCTGATCAAAGATATCGGTGTTGGTAAGCAGCAGCTGGTTGAGATCGCAAAGGCGCTGGCAAAGAATGCCCGCCTGCTGATCCTGGACGAGCCTACTTCCTCCCTGAATGAAACGGACTCTAAGGCCCTGCTGGATCTGCTGCTGCAGTTCAAGAGCGAGGGCATGACCTGTATTATTATTTCCCACAAGCTCAACGAGGTCTCCTATGTTGCTGATGAGATCACCGTCATCCGTGACGGCGCCACCATCGAGACCATCGACAATGCAAATCATGACATCGATGAAGACCGGATCATCCGGGGCATGGTCGGCCGTGAGATCGAGGACCGCTTCCCGAAGCGTCCCAATGTCCAGGTGGGCGACATCAATATGGAGGTCTCCGACTGGACCGTCCATCATCCCATCTACCAGGAAAAGAAGGTTGTCGACAATGTCAGCTTCCACGTCCGCAAGGGCGAGGTCGTGGGCATTTCCGGCCTGATGGGCGCCGGCCGCACTGAGCTGGCTATGAGCCTCTTCGGCCGCAGTTATGGCTCCAACATCAGCGGTAGCCTGAAACTGAACGGCAAGGAAGTGACGCTGAAGAACGAGAGAGCCGCCATCAAGAACGGCCTGGCCTATGTTACCGAAGACCGCAAGGGCGATGGTCTGCTGCTGGGCAATCCCATTCGCGTCAACACCACCCTGGCCAACCTGGATGCGCTGTGTGTCAACGGCGTGATCGATCAGGACAAGGAATACGCTATCGCTGACGAATACCGTCAGAAGCTGCGCACCAAGTGTACCGGTGTGGAGCAGAACGTTGGCAACCTGTCCGGCGGCAACCAGCAGAAGGTGCTGCTGGCCAAGTGGATGTTCACCGATCCCGATATTCTGATTCTGGACGAGCCTACCCGCGGCATCGATGTAGGCGCCAAGTACGAGATCTACTGCATCATCAACGACCTGGCCGCTCAGGGCAAGTCCGTTGTGATGATCTCCTCCGAGCTGCCCGAAGTCCTGGGTATGAGCGACCGGATCTATGTTATGAACGAAGGCAAGATCGTTGGCGAATTCCAGCAGGCAGACGCCTCCCAGGAGAGCATCATGGCCTGCATCCTGAAATCCAGTAACAACTAAAGGAGAGCTTCAATCATGACAAAGACAAAAGTTATGAACTGGCTCCAGAAGAACACCATGATTCTGATCCTGGTGCTGGTGGTCCTGTTCTTCACCTGGCAGACCCAGGGTAAGATCCTGCTGCCTCAGAATATCACCAACCTGATCGCTCAGAATGCCTACGTCTTCATCCTGGCAACCGGTATGCTGCTGTGTATTCTGACCGGTGGTAACATCGACCTTAGCGTCGGTTCCGTGGTCTGCTTTGCCGGTGCTGTCGGTGCGCTGCTGATGGCAAAGGGCATGAATATGTGGCTGGCAGTTCTGGTCATGCTGGCAATCGGCCTGCTGGT
This sequence comes from Oscillospiraceae bacterium, assembly GCA_017620525.1. Taxonomy (GTDB): domain Bacteria; phylum Bacillota; class Clostridia; order Oscillospirales; family Oscillospiraceae; genus Faecousia. The sequence continues at coordinate 22,348 of JAGAUY010000093.1, forward strand.
CGGCGGTCTGCAGGCATTCTGCATCGCTTATATCCATGTTCCCCCCTTCATCACCACCCTGGCTGGTCAGCTGATCTTCCGCGGCCTGTCCAACGTCATCCTGAACGGCCGTACCCAGACTGTCAATGTCCAGATGTTCAAGGACGTTTTCGGTGGCGGTGCTACCTGCTATGTTCCCGACCTGCTGGGCGGCGGTGAAGGCATGAATCTGCTGTGTCTGGTGGTCGGCATCATTGCCTGTGTCATTTATCTGGCGCTGACTGCCCGCACCCGCATCACCCGCATTAAGAAGGGTTACGCAGTTGACTCTCTGGTATCCACCATTGTCCGCAGCGTGGTCATTGTTGCTGTGCTGATGTTCGTTACCGTTAAGCTGTCTCAGTACAAGGGTATTCCTTCCGCTCTGATCTGGGTCGCTCTGGTTGTTGCAGTCTATGCTTACATCACCTCCAAGACCACCATGGGCCGCTACCTGTACGCTGTCGGCGGCAACGAGAAGGCCACCAAGCTGTCCGGTATCGACACCCGCAAGGTTTACTTCTTTGCTTATACCAACATGGGTTTCCTGGCTGCACTGGCAGGTATCCTGACCATCGCCCGTATGGCTTCCGCACAGCCTACCTATGGTGACAGCTACGAAATGGATGCCATTTCCTCCTGCTTCATCGGCGGCGCATCCGCTTACGGCGGTGTTGGTACTGTTCCCGGCGTTATCATCGGTGCAGTTCTGATGGGCGTTATCAACCTGGGCATGTCCGTTATGGGCATTGACCAGAACTTCCAGAAGGTCGTCAAGGGCGCGGTCCTGCTGGCTGCCGTTATCTTCGACGTCATTTCCAAGCGCAACGATACCAAGTAAGATTCCCTTTCGGAAGGCAGTTATTCAACGCAAAAAAAGGGGCCGCTCCCGGCGGTCCCTTTTTTAGAAGGATCATCTATGGATAAAGAAAAGAAAAGTATCTTCAATGCTCCGCTGAATATGGATGGTTCCACCCGCGTTACGCTGTTGGTGGTTGTCGGCGGATATCTCATTTACATGGCTTATCAGATGGTTCGTGACACACTCAGCGGCGTATCCAGCATGGGATTGACCACGACGCTGATCCTGGCGGGACTGATGGCTCTCGCGGGTATTGCCGTTATCGGCTATGGTGTATGTCTTTGGTCATTCTCCAGAAAAAAGAAGGATGAGCAGAAATCGGAGGAAACGGATGAAGAATAATCTGTTGAAATGGATCCCCAGAGTGATCCTTCTTCTGGTGGGTCTGACCATTGCCCATTTGGGTGTGACCCTGTTTTTACAGGCGAATTTGGGATCGGATCCGTTCAATGTGCTGATTCAGGGGCTGTTTCGCCGGATCAGCTGGCCCGAAGCCCTGGCTGTGACACATGGCCGGGTACATATGGGCATTTCGTTTTTGATTATCCTGGTGCTGCTGATTGTGGACCGCAGTTACATCCGTATCGGAACGCTGCTGTGCATGGTCCTGGGTGGCCCCATTATTGATATGTTTACGCTGCTGCTGGCGGGTGTGATTCATGCGGGATCTCCCTTCATCTGGCGGGTGTGCTGCCTGGTGCTTGGATGTGTGATCCTTGCTTTCGGCATGACCATCGTCATCAAATCCCAGGCCGGTACCGGACCTAATGATCTGGTAGCTGTGGTCATCAGTGACAAGACGAAACGGAAATTCGGCATCATCCGCATTGTGGTGGATGTGTGTTTCGCACTGGCAGGATTCCTGCTTGGCGGTACTGTGGGCCTGGGCACGGTGATCTGCGCCTGCCTGGTTGGTCCGACGGCTCAGATATTCCTGCCGTTTTCCGAAAAGCTGTGCGGCCGTTTTCTCACAGAAACATAATAAGACCGCATCGGATGATGCGGTCTGTCAGGGTGAATCGCTATTGTCTCCGGCCAGCTGGGCCTGGAACCACTTGAGAACATACAGGCTCTGGCCGCGGGTCAGGAGCTGTTCTTCGGAGTGGGAACTGTGGCCCTGAATGCTGTCCTCGGGAACAACCTGGTGGGATTTGCGGCTGTATTCCGCAGGGGTCATGCCGTAGGCTGCCTGAAATGCCCTGGAAAAATAGCGATAGTCGGAGAAGCCGGATTCCATACTGATGCTCAGCATGGAATCATGGCCTGCGGCGATGAGCTTGCAGGCATGATTGAACCGGACGGAATTGACATATTCCTGAAATGTCTGGTTCATGGTGTTTTTAATGAAGTGGGACAGATAGCTGACGGAGCAGCCTTCCTGCTTCGCAAAATCAGACAGTTTGATCTTGTGGGTGAAATTGGAATCCACGAACTGGATCAGCCGCAGCAGCCGGGCATTCTGGCGGTCGGTGCTGGCAGCCTCTTCAGCGGACATGATGCGGTAGGGCAGGTTGGTCAGCAGCCGGTGCAGCAGAAGACCGCACTGTCCGAAACAGTAGAGTTCATAGAAATCGCTGCGGGTGAAATAGGCATTGGCGATGTCCAGCATGGTTCTGCGGACCCATTCGTAGTCGGCAGGCGTCAGATTGTTTTTCAGGCTGATGTCGTCGGTGCTGATGGTTGTGGCAGTGGCGAAGGCCGTTGGGGAGATCTGAAGGCACAGGAATGTGCAGACCTCCTTCTGCCGCAGTTCGTGAGTCATATTCGGCGAGAAAAGGACGACCTCGCCGGGCTGGACCACATAGTTGCGCTGCAGATAGGTAACTGTCAGCGGTGCATCCAGAACCCACAGCAGTTCCCAGTCCTTGTGGAAGTGGGGCGCGCGGTAGGTCATGGTGTTGGCAAAGACGCTCAGACCGTGAACCTGCTGGTATTGAATGATCTCAAGTTCGTCCACCCATTCCGCCTCCTTTCTGAGTGCTGGTCCCAATTATAGCAAATAATGGGGAGTAAATCAAGTTTTCCCCGTTTATTCATAAGAAAAATCAAAAAACAACCTATAGGGAGTGATCAACTTGAAGTTGTATATCGGTGTAGACCTGGGTACGTCCGCTGTGAAGCTCTTGCTGATGGAGTCCACCGGCAAGATTCTGAACGTCGTTACCAAGGAGTATCCTCTGGAATTCCCCCAGCCCGGCTGGAGTCAGCAGGCCCCCGAGGACTGGCGCAAGGCTGTCATGGAAGGTATTCCCGAACTGCTGGAAGGTCATAACGGCGCTGACGTGGTTGGCATCGGCTGCGGCGGTCAGATGCATGGCCTGGTCATTCTGGACCAGGACGACAATGTGATCCGTCCCGCAATCCTCTGGAACGACGGCAGAACCGCAAAGCAGGTGGATTATCTGAACGGTGTTATCGGAAAGGACAAGCTGTCCGAGCTGACTGCCAACATCGCCTTCGCTGGCTTTACTGCTCCTAAGGTGCTGTGGGTCAAGGAAAATGAACCTGAGAACTTCGTAAAGATCGCCAAGATCATGCTGCCGAAGGATTATGTAAACTATATTCTCACCGGCGTTCATGCCTGTGATTATTCTGATGCGTCCGGTATGCTGCTGATGGATGTGCAGCATAAGTGCTGGAGCAAGCAGATGCTGGACATTTGCGGCGTAACTGAAAACCAGATGCCGAAGCTCTTTGAGTCCTATGAATGCATCGGAACCGTCAGACCCGAGATCGCCAAGCAGTTGGGTATTTGCGAGACTGTCAAGGTCGCTGCCGGCGCCGGCGATAACGCTGCTGCCGCAGTCGGCACCGGCGTGGTGGGCGAGGGCGGCTGCAACATCAGCCTGGGCACCTCCGGCACCGTCTTTATCTCCTCCGAGAAGTTCGGCGTGGATAACAACAATGCACTTCATGCATTTGCCCATGCGGACGGCGGCTATCATCTGATGGGCTGTATGCTCTCCGCAGCCAGCTGCAACAAGTGGCTGATGGACGACATCTTCCGGACCAAGGACTATGCAGCGGAGCAGGCTCCCATTACCGAGGATAAGCTGGGTGAGAATCATGTCTATTTCCTGCCCTATCTGATGGGCGAGCGCAGCCCCATCAATGACACCAATGCCCGCGGCACCTTCATTGGCATGACCATGGACACCTCCCGTGCTGATCTGACTCAGGCGGTTCTGGAAGGCGTTGCCTATGCCATCCGCGACAGCGTGGAAGTGGCCAGAAGCCTGGGCATCGTCATCAATTCCTCCAAGATCTGCGGCGGCGGTGCCAAGAGTGCCCTGTGGAAGAAGATCATGGCAAATGTGCTGAACGCAGAGTTGGAATGTCTGGAATCCGAGCAGGGTCCCGGCATGGGCGGCGCCATGCTGGCGATGGTTGCAGCAGGGGAGTATGGCAGCGTGAAGGAAGTCTGCGACAAGTTTGTTGCCGTGGCTTCCACCGTCAAGCCCGAACCCGCTTTGGTTGCCAAGTATGAAAAGCGTTATCAGCAGTTCAGACAGATCTACCCTGCCTGCAAGGCGCTGTTCGCGGAATTCGTAAAGGAGTAAGCTCATGAAAATTTATTCTGTTCTGGATCCGGAATTCAAGGCTTACGGTCAAATTGTCACCGGTCTGGATGATGCGGTACAGGAGATCATGGCTGCACTGGCGACCACGCCTCAGCCTGATGGTGTGGGTTACGTTCCTACCGATCCTGTGCTGCAGGAACTTCCTGCAGCCGTGCAGATCAGTGAGCACTGCTTCGGCGGTATGCCCACGCAGCTGGGCTGGTGCAACGGCCATAATACGAAGCTTAACTGTCTGGAATACCACCGTGACAGTGAGTTTAATCTGGGCACAGAGGACTTCATCCTGCTGATCGCAAAACAGGATGAGATCCTGGACGGCATCCTGGATACTTCCAGAGTCAAGGCATTCAGGGTCCCTGCCGGTGTGCTGGTGGAAGTGTATGCCACTACCCTGCATTATGCACCCTGCCACTGTGATCCCGCCAAGGGTTTCCGGGTCTTGGTAGCGCTGCCCTGGTTGACCAACACGGACCGTCCTGTGATGGAAAACAGAACTGCCGAGGATGAGATCATGACCGCCCGGAACAAGTGGCTGCTGGCCCATCCTGAGTCCAGCGAAGCCAGAGGCGGTGCTAAGGTCGGTCTTTCCGGCGAGAATATTGACATTGTAGATATCATATAAAGGAGATAGATCAATATGAACATTCCTGAAGTAAAGCTTGGCATCATTGCCGTCTCCCGTGACTGCTTCCCCATCGCCCTGTCTACCCAGCGCCGCAAGAACATCGTGGCTGCCTACGGCGAAGGCATCTATGAGTGCCCCATCACCGTGGAGAATGAGAAGGATGCTCTGGCTGCTCTGGCTGATGTGCAGGCCAATGGTGTCAATGCTCTGGTGGTGTTCCTGGGCAACTTCGGTCCCGAGACTCCCGAAACCATCCTGTGCCAGAAGTTTGACGGTCCCACTATGTACATCGCTGCTGCAGAAGGCGACGGTGATCTGATCAATGGCCGCGGCGATGCTTACTGCGGCGTTCTGAACTGCTCCTACAATCTGATCATGCGCCATCTGAAGGCCTATATTCCCGAGTATCCCGTGGGCACTGCCGAGGAGTGCGCCTCCATGATCAAGGAATTTGTTCCCATCGCCCGTGCCATCATCGGTGTTAAGAATCTGAAGATCATCACCTTCGGTCCCCGTCCCCAGGACTTCTTCGCATGCAATGCTCCCATCAAGGGCCTGTACGAGCTGGGTGTTGAGGTGGAGGAGAACTCCGAGTTGGATCTGCTGGTCAGCTATAAGGCTCATGCCGGTGACGAGCGCATCAAGGACATCATCGCGGATATGGAAGCCGAGATGGGCGAGCGCAAGATCTATCCCGACCTGCTCGAGCGCATGGCTCAGTTTGAGCTGACGCTGCTTGACTGGGCAGAGGCTCACAAGGGCGCCAGAAAGTATGTTGCATTTGCTGACAAGTGCTGGCCTGCATTCCCCGAGCAGTTTGGCTTTGAGCCCTGCTATGTCAATTCCCGTCTGGCATCCCGCGGCATTCCCGTGGCCTGTGAAGTCGATATCTATGGCGCACTGTCTGAGTACATCGGCGCCTGCATCACCGGCGATGCCATCACCCTGCTGGATATCAACAACTCTGTGCCCAAGTACCTCTATGACGAGGACATCGCCGGCAAGTTCCCCTATGACATCAAGGATACCTTCATGGGCTTCCATTGCGGCAATACTCCCAGCTGCAAGATGTGCGGCGACTGCGCGGTTAAGTATCAGCTGATCCAGAACCGTCTGCTGGAAAATGGCGGTACCCCCGATATCACCCGCGGCACTCTGGAAGGCGATATCGCTGCTTCCGACATCACCTTCTACCGTCTGCAGTGCGACAGCCAGGGCAATCTGCGTTCTTACATTGCGCAGGGCGAGGTCCTGCCCGTTCCCACCCGCTCCTTCGGCGGCATCGGCATCTTCGCAATCCACGAAATGGGCCGCTTCTACCGCCATGTGCTGATCCAGAAGGGTTATCCCCATCATGGTGCCGTGGCATTTGCCCACTGCGGCAAGTCCCTGTACGAAGTATTCAAGTACTTCGGCATTGCTGACATTGCCTACAACCAGCCGAAGTCCCTGCCTTACGCAACCGAGAACCCCTGGGCATAATCCGAAACAGAACGAGCAGCCAGCGGCAAAGCCGCTGGCTGCTTTTCATTTCTGGAAAGATGAGTTACTGCGCCGCATTCAGCACAGCTGTGCCCGGTGCGTCGGCTTTCAGAAGGGACGCCTGATACATGACCATTGCGGCATCCCCGCGGGTCAGGACGTCAGTGGCGCTGAGGCTGATACCGTTGCTTTCCAGAACCGTCAGGGCATCGCAGGCCCAGGTGGGGACGGCCTCATCGGCAGGGATGGCGGCGGCAGCCTCGCTCGTACCCAGAATCAGGGCATTTTGAAGCATCACGGCCGCTTCCGCGCCGGTAATGGGCGCATCTGCCTGGAAAGTATCCGCCTCCGGCCAGCCGGCGGTCAGACCGCTGCGCATGGCAGCCGCCAGGTAGGGTTTCAGCCAGTCGGGAGACTCATCTGCATAGCCGGTGTAGGCTGCGTTTTCTTCAAGGGGAATATCCAGCGCGCCTACCAGCATGGTCAGAAACTCACCACGGCTCACCTGCTTTTCGGGACTGAAACAGTTGTTCCCCCCCACACGCTCGGCTACGAAAATACCGGTATTTTTCATCCATTCTGCGGCAAAACGGCAGCTGCTGCCGACGGTATCGGTATACTGCCGGGCCTCGGTGGGCTTCATGATGGTGACGGTTACGGTGGCTTCCCGGGAGACATTTCCGGCGGGATCCGCAGCGGTGAAGGTGAAGGAATCAACACCGACCTTGTTCTTTTTGGGTGTATAGATGAAACTGCCATCTTTGCGGATGGTCACTTCACCCCGGCGTGGCTGGCGGGTGACGGTGTAGGTCATGGTTTGTCCTTCGGGGTCTTTGACCTTCAGCATGGCTTCGTTGGGCAGATTCTTGTAGGTTTCCATGGCGGAATCCTCTGCCACGGGGGCCTGGTCCTGCTTGCCCAGAACGGCGATGGAGAGCGTTGCACAGGGGGCCACATGGTCTTCAAAGATGGGAAGATAGGTCAGTGCCGCTTCCTGATCGGACTCGCTGAGGACCGGCTGAAAGGTCAGTTGTGCCAGCTGGTCTGCGGTCAGAATATCCCCGGTCTGGATGATCCGTGCGCCCAGCGACACGCTGCCCGCTTCGGGCAGGCCGGTGACACAGATGCCAGCGAGGGATTCCTCCTGGGAGAAATCCCCCTGGGAAAAGCAATACGTGGAATCACAGTCCACCTGTGCAGCTGCAGCGGGAATGACCATCAGACAGCAGGCTGCCAGCAGGCAGATCAAACGGGTTCGGAACATAAGAAACCTCCTGAAAATGATTTGACGCAGGTAGTGTTTGCCAGTTCAGGGAGATTTATTCACCCCAGTTTGAATCTTCCGCAGGATCTGCGCAGGAGAAAAAGCAAAGCTCCCGGATACAGGTGTATCCGGGAGCTTCATATTATGCGCGGTTCAGAAAAACAGCTATGCGGGATTCAGGGGTGATGCTGCAGGTATAGAGGACCAGATCAAAGCCGCTGTTTTTAACGGTGTCGACCTCATTGGCATCCAGAATGAGGATCAGCTCTGTGATGTATTCAGATGTCACGCCTTCGGGACCTGTAAAGCATACGGCTTCGCCCTCTTGCATATCCTGCAGGAAACCAAAATGCGATTCGTAATTGTGGGCAGCGATGACCAGATTATCGCTGCTCTGAGCGCCGAAGTGACGGCACGGTGAGATCTTCAGCTTGTCATAACTCCAGTCGGACATGACCGGCAGCGACACTTCCCGCTCCGGAAAGGTCAGATAGCCGATGTAGGTATTTCCGCCTGTTTCCAGGGGATGTCCGGTTCCGGCCAGCTGCTGCAGTTTCGCAACTGCTGCCTGAGCGGCATCACCTGCCCGGAGATCCTCCAGCCGGCTGCTGCGCAAAAAGAGCAGCGCTGCGGAGATCAGCACTGCTCCCAGCAGCAGACAGAATCTGCCTGCTTTATTCATCATCGGGCTCGTCCTTTCTGCGCAGCAGGATGATGCCCAGCACCAGGAAAAACAGGCCGCCGCAGACCAGAACGGGGATGGGCCAGTTCAGCTGACCGGTTTGGATCAGAGCTTCTGCCACAGTGCCGGTATCCGGGGCACTGATGCCCCAGAGCCGGATGGCAGCCAATGCAGGGATAAGATTCATCGTTTATTCCTCCTGCTTCGCCGGTGAGGGCAGTTAAGATGTGTGCGCCGCGATCACATCGCCAATGCGGCTGCGGACCATGGCAGCCAGATCCACGGTCTTCAGATCCTTGTATTCTTCGTAGGGGATGGGCTCCAGATAATGGATCTGCACGGTGACGGGAGCGCTGCCTTTCTGGTCCAGGACCTTGTAGCAGTCGATCAGGGCAATGGGGATGATGGGGGCCTTGGCCTTTACTGCGCAGCGGAAGCTGCCGCCGTGGAAGTCACGCATCTGATTGCCGTTTTTGCTGCGGGTGCCTTCGGGGAAGATCAGGTAGCTGCGTCCGTTCAGCAGTTCCTTGGTGACGGCCTGGATAACAGTCAGGGACTGACGCACATCCTCCCGGTCCATGGCATAGGAGCGGGTGCAGGAGACGATCTGCTTGATGAAGGGGATATCAGCCAGTTCCTTCTTAAAGATGGCGCCCAGAGGCATATCGCAGGTGGCTACGATGGCCAGTACGTCAAACATACCCTGATGGTTGGAGTAGAAGGCGAAGCCGCCCTCAGTGGGGATATTTTCGGTGCCGGTGACCTTCAGCTCCACATTACCGGACTTGATTGCCAGCTTCAGGATGTGCTGAATGTGGGTGTACATTTCCGCTTCGGGATAATTCTCAGGGGCCTTGGCATAACGGCACAGCTTGGCCCACAGGCCGGGGACCTTCCAGATATTCTTCAGAACCATCATTACCAGTCGGTTCATGGGGATTCCTCCTTGATTTACTATACTGTTGGTTATTTTATCAGAACCACGGAAAAAGTCAATCAATTCCGGGTGGAAACTGCCATTTTCTCCGGAAGAGAGGGAATTCTACCGGCGGTAGAGGGCATTTGAAAGAGTAGCTTGCCTTTTGGGCGGGGAAAATGATAGGATATAGAAAACATGGAACGAGGAAGAATACTATGCCAATTTCTGCAAAGACGATACGCGCGCAGCTGAATATGCTCCGTCCCCTGATGTCAGCCTGTTCGCTGGAGACCATCCGCAGGGGACAAAACAAAATCGGTGAATTGATGGGTGCCCGTTATCGGGATCAGGTGCTGGTGAAGGAGCATCCCTTCGGGCAGTTTCGCGGTGCCTGGGTGATGCCGAAGGACGAGCGCCGGATGGGTGTGATCCTGTACCTGCACGGAGGCGGCTATACCTGCGGCGGTCTGGATTATGCCAAAGGCTTTGGCGCGACTCTGGCAGTGCAGTGTGGTGTGAGAGTGTTCTGCGGTGCGTACCGTCTGGCACCGGAACACCGCTATCCTGCGGCGCTGGAGGATGCGCTGGAGTGCTACCGCTACCTTCTGCATAAGGGGTACGCACCGCAGCACATCACCCTCTGCGGTGAGAGTGCCGGCGGCGGACTGTGCTATGCGCTGTGCCTGAAGCTGCGGGAGCTGGGGCTGCCCATGCCAGGCGGCATCATCGCCGTCTCGCCCTGGACGGATCTGAGTGCATCCGGAGAATCCTATGAGACCAACCGGGATGTGGATCCGTCCATGACGTCTGCGGTGCTGGACTTTTTCGCGGACAGCTATACCGATGACCGGAAGGATCCGCTGGTGTCGCCCCTGTTCGGTGAACTGGAGGGGATGCCGCCGTCGTTGATTTTTGTGGGCGGCGACGAGATCATGCGCAGCGACTCGGAAATGATGCACCGCAGACTGCTGGAGGCGGGGTGCCGGTCGAAGTTGGTGGTGGCGCCGGAGCGGTGGCATGGCTATGTGCTCTATTGCCTTCCTGAGGATGAGAAGGATTTTACACGGATGAACCGGTTCCTGAACAAAGTGATGTCTCAGGAGCGGAAGCTGCGCTGGCTGCGGCTGGATAACGCGGCAAAGATTTATCCGGCTGCCCGCCGCTCCAACTGGAGCAATGTGTTTCGGCTGTCTGCCACGCTGAAAGAGGATGTGGATGTGGCGGTGCTGCAGTCTGCACTGGATGTGACGGCACGCAGATTTCCTTCCATCGCGGCCCGGCTGCGCCGGGGTGTTTTCTGGTATTATCTGCAGCAGCTGTCCCGGATGCCCCAGGTCCGCGAGGAGAGCAGCTATCCGCTGACCAGAATGTCCCGGGACGAGATTCGGGAATGCGCGCTGCGGGTGCTGGTGTATAAGAAGCGCATCGCGGTGGAGTATTTCCATTCTCTGACCGATGGCAATGGCGCATTGGTGTTTCTGAAGACGCTGGTGGCGGAATATCTGGAGCAGAAATACGGAATTACAGTTCCGGCGGAGCAGGGTGTCCTGGGAAGGCTTGAGGAGCCTTCAGAAGCGGAACTGGAGGACAGCTTCCTGAAATATGCCGGCAGGGTCAATGCCAGTCGGCGGGAAGCGGATGCCTGGCGCCTCAACGGTACCCCGGAAGATGACGGATTTCTGAACCTGACCTGCTTTACGATTCCTGTTGACGCGGCACTGGCGAAGGCTCATGAATACGGCGTCAGCCTGACTAATTTCCTTTGCGCTGCCATGATGGAAGCGCTGCAGAATATGCAGGCAGAGAAGGTACCCAATCAGAGCCGCCGGAAAGCCATCAAAGTGCTGATCCCGGTGAATCTGCGTAAAATCTTTCCCAGCACGACGCTGCGCAATTTCGCTTACTATACAACCCCGGAAATTGATCCCCGTCTGGGCCGCTACAGCTTTGCGGAGATCTGCAAGGTGATCCATCACCGGATGGGTCTTGACATCAATCCCAAGGTCATGAGCGCCAAGATCGCCACCAATGTCAGCAGCGAAAAGAGCATGGCGGTGAAGGTGATGCCGCTGTTCATCAAGAATGCGGTGATGAAGGCGGTTTTTGATGCGGTAGGCGAGCGGAAATCCTGCCTGAGTCTGTCGAATCTGGGCGCGGTGAAACTGCCGGCGGTGATGACGGGCTATGTGCAGCGGATGGACTTTATTCTGGGCGTCCAGGCCACAGCTCCCTACAACTGCGGCGTATTGTCCTATGGCGACCAACTGTATATCAACATCATCCGCAACATTAAAGAGCCGGAGCTGGAATACCATCTGCATTGTGTCCTGCGGGACATGGGGATTCCCGTGGAGGTTCAGAGCAACAGAGCGGACCGATAAAGGAGAGCGTTATGTATTGTATCAATTGTGGAGTTAAGCTGGCAGATTCTGAGAAGCGGTGTCCGCTGTGCGCAGTGACGGTGTTTCATCCGGAACTGGACCGTCCGGAAGGGGAGGCGCTGTATCCGCCCCATCATAATCCTGCCCCGCAGGTCAGTTCCAGGGGTCTTCAGATCGTGCTGACCACAGCATTTCTGCTGCCGCTGCTGATCACGCTGCTGTGCGATCTGCAGATCAACGGCTTGGTGACCTGGTCCGGCTATGTGGTCGGGGCGCTGATCGTGGGATATGTGGCGCTGGTGCTGCCCATCTGGTTCCGCCGGCCCAATCCGGTGATCTTTGTTCCCTGCTTTTTTGTGGCGGTGGGTCTGTATCTGCTGTATATCAATCTTGCCACCGGCGGCAGCTGGTTTATGAGCTTTGCCTTCCCGGTGGTGGGAGGGATCGGGCTGATCCTCACGGCGGTGGTGGCGCTGCTGCGCTATGTCCGCCGGGGAAAGCTGTATATCATCGGCGGCGCTGCTGCGGCGCTGGGCGCGTTCATGCCTCTGACGGAGTATCTGATCTACATCACTTTCCAGCGTCCCCGGTTTGTGGGCTGGTCGCTGTATCCGCTGACGGCGCTGGTGCTGCTGGGCGGTATGCTGATCTTTCTGGCGATCCACCGCCCGGCAAGAGAAACCATGGAGCGGAAATTCTTTATCTGACGGCCCATTTCGTGCTTGCCGGCATCTGCGCAGGCGGATGTGATTTCTGCACGAATAAAGTTCCATTTTGTTCCTTGAAGTCGAAGCGGTAACATGATATACTTTCTTCATAACGTAATTTGGAGGTATATCCATGAGAAAGGTATTTTCCCTTCTTCTGGCTTCTTTGAGTATTGCCATGCTCTGCTTGCCCGTTTCTGCGGCCTCCGGTGAATCCGGCGCGGCGGTTGTGGGGGATATGAAGACTGCGCTGATGGCGTTGTTTGCGATTCTTGCGGCTTCTGTGGTGCTGTGCATCATCACAGCCGCCAATTCCGGCAAACGCCGTAAAAAGCCCGTCAGTCCCGGCGCTGCGGTGGTGGTCTATCTATCCACGGTCGTTGTGCTGGCAGTGTGCCTGATTTCTGCCGTAGTCTACCGCAGCAGCCTGGGCGGTGAGCAGATTACGCTTTACGATCCGGTGCAGACAGTATCCGCTCCTGACGTGGAAGTGTTTGCCCCCGGTTCTGCCGAAACGCAGGCGACTGCTTTGGAGGAGACGGTTCCTCCCACTGAGGATCCCCGGCTGTCCTTTGCGCCTGCCAGGACCGAACTGAGTGATCCTGCAAACTGGGAAGTCACCTGGGAGATCATCGAAAATGATGAGATCGTGGAAAGCTACAACCGTGCCGAACCCATTTCTTTCGGCGAGGGTTCTGAGTATTTTGCTCTCCCCGGCATCGCTACCTTCCGGGGCAACAACTACCGCAACTGCGCCGCTTATGGTACTGCACAGGTCAGCGACAAGGTTCTGACCAAAGTCTGGTCCCATGGCATCGGCGTTTACAACAGCTGGGGCGGCTGTGCCTGGACCGGCCAGCCTCTGGTGGTTCAGTGGGATGAAGAGACCAGGGCCATCATGAATCTGTATGACAGCAAGAAGAACAAAGAGAATCTGGTGGAAGTCATTTACGCGACTTTGGACGGCAACATCCATTTCTACGATCTGGAGGACGGAACGCCCACCCGTGATGCCATCTTTATGGGTATGAACTTCAAGGGCGCCGGCGCACTGGACCCCAGAGGTTACCCGCTGCTGTATGTCGGCTCCGGCATTTTTAACGGAAGCAAGCCTCCCCGGATGTATGTGGTCAGCCTGATCGACGGGACTATCCTCTATGAGCATGGCAACAAGGACCCCTATGCCGAGCGCAACTGGAGCGCTTTTGACTCCTCTCCGTTGGTGGATGCCGAGACCGATACGCTGATCTGGCCCGGTGAAAACGGTCTGCTGTACACCATCAAGCTGAACACGGATTACGATAAGTCCGCCGGAACCATCTCCATCACCCCGGATACTCCTGTCAAGACCCGCTATGCAACCATGTATTCCGAGGACAGATATCTGGGTTATGAGAGCAGTGTCTCCATTGTGGATCATTATCTGTACGTTTCCGAGAACGGCGGTATGTTCTACTGTGTGGATCTGAATACCATGGAACTGGTCTGGGCGCAGGACACCAAGGATGATTCCAATTCCTCCCCCGTGTTTGAATGGGGCGATGACGGAAACGGCTACATCTATACCGCGCCTTCGCTGCACTGGACCGCTCAGAAGAGCGCAGGTGCCATCACCATCTACAAGCTCAATGCCCAGACCGGCGAGATTGTCTGGGAATACACCAGAGACTGTGTCACCGTGACGGATGTGTCCGGCGGTGTTCAGGCAACCCCCCTGCTGGGCAAAGAAGGGACGAACATCGAGGGATTGGTGATCTATGTCATCGCCCGGACGCCCAAGGCCTATGACGGCGTCATGATCGCTTTCGACACCGAGACCGGAGAAGTTGTCTGGGAGATGGACACCAAGAATTATGCCTGGAGTTCTCCTGCGGCATTCTATACCGACAGCGGTGAGGCATACATTGTCATCGCAAATGCCTCCGGCAAGATCCGCCTGGTGGACGGCGCTACCGGTGAGGTTCTCTATGCGCTGGGCTTTGATCAGACCACGGAAGCTTCTCCCGTGATCTTCGGCAACATGATGGTCCTGGGTACCCGCGAGGGCATCTACGGCATCAAGATCTCCTGAGATCCTTACAATAATGAAACATCCCTCCGCGTTTGCGGAGGGATGCTATTTTTAGTGCATTTCCCGTTTCAGCAGAATCTTTCGGATTGCCGTCAGATACACCGCCACGGATACCACCGGGCCGACAAAGTCGGAAATGGTCTCGGCATAGAATACGGACTCTGCACCGAAGAATACCGGAAGCATAAAGATCGATACAAAGTATACCAGCTTCCGCCACAGGCTCAGCGGCAGCGACAGCTGGACCTGGCCCATGCCGGTGAAACCGTCAATGATGGCATACTGGATACCCAGAGGAATGGCGCCGATCGTGCAGATTTTGATCGCTTCGCAGGCTTGGGCATTCAGTTCCGGATCGGCAGTGAAGAGGGAAGCGAACAGGGGTCCTGCCACCCGGGCCAGCACGAACATCAGTCCCGTATACAGGGCGCACAGGCTCATGATGTACTTTTCTGCCAGAATTACCCGGTCAGACCGGCAGGCACCATAGTTAAAGCTCAGGATGCTCTGGGTGCCGCCGCTGATGCCGCCCAGCGGCATGGTCATCACCAGCATGAAACTCTGAACGATGGTATTGACGGTGATCAGCGTGTCGCCGTCGGCGCCGCCGTGCTTCTGCAGCAGAGCATTCATGGCGATGATCATCACATTGTCCAGCGCAATGATGGCAAAGGGCGCGATGCCCAGCTTCAGTACCCGGGACATGGTGAACCAGCTGTAGCCGCCGAAGGTGATGCGGATCTCGGTCCGTCCGCTGAACAGGAACCACAGCACGAATGCGGCGCTGGAAGCCTGGCTGATGATGGTCGCCAGCGCTGCGCCGCTAACACCCATGTCAAACACAAAAATAAACAGCGGATCCAGGATGATGTTCATCACTGCACCGATCATGACCGAGAACATGCCCACTTTTGCATAACCCTGGCAGATGATGAACTGGTTCATGCCCGTGGAAAGAAGGGCGAAAATCGTGCCGCTGATATAAATGGTGAAGTAGCGCTCTGCATAAGGATAGGTCACATCACTGGCGCCGAAGAGCTTCAGCATCGGTTCTTTCAGAAGCAGCACCGCACCTGTCAGGACCACTGCCAGCACACACAGCATCATGAAACAGTTAGCCAGGATCTTTTCGGCCCTGAGTTTGTTCCGTTCACCCAGGCTGATACCCATCAGGGGCGTGCCGCCGATACCGATCAGAAAGGCAAACGCGCCGATCATGGTGACGATGGGACCGCAGACACCCACACCGGCCAGGGATACATCACCAACCTGCGGGATATTGCCCACGAAGATTCGGTCAACGATGCTGTAGAACACGCTGACAAACTGGGCCAGCATACTGGGAATCGCGATGCGCCAGACAAGTTTTGGAACGCTGTCGCGGCCGAGATCATTTTCAACTCTCATAATTCCACCCCTTTTTTCTCCTTTAGCGCATTATACCACAGCCCGTTTTGAAAGGCAACCTGTGGTTTTTTACGCAGATTGATTGATATTTCCAATCATAACTGTTATAATGAAGCGGAAATTTTCTCCCGGAGGACTTTTATGTTAGAATTAATCAGCAATATCAACCAGATAGTCAACGACTTCATCTGGGGCGTCCCTGCCATGATCTGCATCATCGGCGTGGGTTTGTATTTGAGTATACGGACCGGATTTATCCAGATCCGGAAATTCGGCTATTCCATGCGCTGCACCATCGGCCGCATTTTTCGCAAGCGGGAAGCAGCCGACGGTGCCATTACGCCGTTTCAGGCGGTCTGCACTGCCCTGGCCGCCACGGTTGGTACCGGCAATATTGCGGGTGTCGCGGGCGCCATTGCGGTCGGCGGTCCCGGTGCTGTGTTCTGGATGTGGATCTCCGCACTGCTGGGTATGTGCACCAAGTTCGCGGAAGTGACCCTGGCGGTTCATTTCCGTGAAACCAATGCCAAGGGTGACTATGTGGGCGGTCCCATGTACTTCATCAAAAATGGTTTGGGCAGGAAGTGGATGTGGCTGGCCTATGCCTTTGCGCTGTTCGGCACCTGCGCGGTCTTTGGCACCGGCAATGCCACCCAGGTCAATACCATCACAGCTGCCATCGACTCGGCTCTGCTGAACTACGGCATGCTCAGCGAGGGCGGTATAGAGCTGTGCAATCTGATCATCGGCATCGTCATTGCCGCTGTTGTGGCTCTGATCATGATCGGTGGCATCAAGCGCATCGGCAGTGTTTCTGAGAAACTGGTGCCGCTGATGGCGCTGCTGTACATCATCCTCTCCATCGGTGTGATTGTGATGAATGTTGAAAAGGTTCCTGCTGTGTTTGCTTCTATCTTCCAGGGCGCGTTTACACCTGCCGGTGTTACCGGCGGCGTGGTGGGCAGCTTCTTCCTGAGTATGAAGAAGGGCGTCTCCCGCGGTATTTTCTCCAATGAAGCAGGTCTTGGCACCGGTTCCATTGCCCATGCCTGTGCCGATACCCAGAAACCCATTAAGCAGGGTATGTTCGGCATTTTCGAAGTGTTCATGGATACCATCATCATCTGCACCATGACTGCCCTGGTGGTTCTACTCAGCGGTGTTGAGATTCCCTATGGCCAGGATGCGGGCGCTGAGCTTACCATTGCCGGATTCACCCATGTCTACGGCAACTGGGTCTCCATTTTCACTGCGGTATCTATGTGCTGCTTTGCATTCTCCACCATCATCGGCTGGGGTCTTTACGGTTCCCGCTGCTGTGAATTCCTGCTGGGCGCAAAGAGTGTCAGGGTTTTCACCGTGCTGTATGCTCTGGTTTCCATCGCCGGTGCCACCATGGATCTGGGCCTGGTATGGGGTATTTCCGATACCTTCAACGGCCTGATGGCCATTCCCAACCTGATCGCGGTCTTCCTGCTGGCGCCTGTGGTGCTGAAACTGCTGAAGACTCATTTCGAAACGGAAGGAACCAAATAAAGAAAAAACCGCCGGAGGATCGTCCTCCGGCGATTTTTGAATTGCGCTAAATATCTTCTGCGTCGATCACCCGGTATCCCGCATCCAGCAATGCCCTGGCAAAGATGCCCTGACCATCGATCAGTTTTCCGGAAAAACTGCCGTCGTAGATTTGATTGACACCACATGTGGGGCTTCTGGACTGGAGTACGGCGCAGTCGATGCCCATCTCTTGAATTTCCTCCAGCGCCCGGGATACGGCCTGGCGCATGGCGGCATCTGTGTTGTTGCCGTTGCGGTCCATCAGAATTCCGTTTACGATTTCGATGGGAGTCCGGGGAATGCCCATTCCTGCCAGGACTTCCGGGCAGTATTCCACGATTTCCTTGCCTTTGAGAAACGTGATCACTCTTTCGTTGTAATTGTTGCCGCCGTTGTATTTGCAGTTTCTGCCCACCAGGCAGGCACTGACCAGTACTTTCATTTTCTTCACCTCTGACATATGATACCATGCGCGGAGCCATTGCGCAAAGAGGAAATCTGCTGTATAATACAAATATCAGAAAAAACAATGGAGGTATAAACGATGGGTATGGTACTCCTGACCGCCCTGGGTGTCGGCGGCGCAACCGTTGTCGGCGCCGTCCTGGGCGTGGTTTTCAAAAAGATTTCCCACCAATTCAGTGATGTGGTCCTGTCCTTCGCGGCGGGCGTGATGCTGGCAGCGGCGGTGCTTGGACTGATCCTGCCGTCGCTGGAATACGGTGGAAAATTCGGCATCATCACCACTGTCGCGGGTATTTTTGTCGGTGCCTTCGCACTGAACCTGATCGACAGGCTGGTACCTCATTTGCACCGGATGGTGGGCACGGATATCGAGGATCACCAAAGCAATGCGAATCTGAACAAGGTCCTGCTTTTCGTCACTGCTATCGCCATCCATAATCTGCCGGAAGGCATTGCTGCCGGTGTCGGTTTCGGTTCCGGAAACAGCTCGGAAGCATTGCTCATCGCAGGCGGCATCGCGCTGCAGAATATTCCGGAAGGCATGGTCATCATTGGTCCTATGCTCTCTGCGGGCATCAGCCTGAAAAAGACCTTTCTGTGCGCCATGGCCACCGGTCTTGTGGAAGTGGTCGGTACGCTGCTGGGCTATTTTGCCGTCAGTGTTTCTGCGGTGATCCTTCCTTTTGCCCTGGCCTTTGCCGGCGGCACCATGCTCTATGTCATCAGCGACGAGATGATCCCGGAAACCCATCACAATGAGACCCCGGGCATTACGTATGCGCTGCTGATCGGCTTTTGCGTGATGCTGGTCTCTGATGTATTGCTGGGATAAGAAAAAGAATCAACCGGCTCCCGAAAGGGAGCCGGTCACGTTTTATCGTTTTTTCTCGCCGATCAGAAAAATCGCGATCAGAGAGCTGGCAAGCAGGAAATAGGGATAGAACAGGTATCCCATAATATCGAATGCGGACAGCGCATAACCCATTTCTGCTGCGGCGGAAATGGCCACCAGCATCTGAGCACCGTAGGGGATTACACCCTGGAAGATACAGGAGAAGGTATCCAGCAGGCAGGCTGCCCGCCGGGGGCTGATGTCGTAATCCTGGCTCATTTCCTTGGCAATGGGATTTGCCATAACGATTGCCACTGTGTTGTTGGCAGTTGCGATGTCCATGATACCGACCAGCAGGCCCATGCCCAGCTGTCCACCCCGATTGCCTTTGAAAATCTTGCGGATGCCGTACAGCAGCGCATCAAAGCCGCCGTATTCCCGGATCAGGGCGCACAGCGCAGCGACCAGGATCGCAACCATAGAAGTTTCGAACATGCCGGAAGCGCCGGAACCCATGTTGGCAAGAAGATCGGTTGCGGCGGTCTGACCGGTCAGCAGCATGATCGCAGCGCCGGAAACAATGCCGATCAGCAGCACCACAAATACATTGATGCCGATGATGCCGCCAGCCAGAACCAGCACATAGGGGATGATCTGGATCAGGTTATAGCTGCCCTCAATTTCGGCGGGAGCCTGATTCCGCGTGAAGATCAGTACCATTGCGATCGTTGCCAGGGCAGCGGGCAGCGCGATCCAGAAATTACCGCGGAATTTGTCTTTCATGGCGCAGCCCTGTCCATTGCAGGCAGCAATGGTGGTGTCAGAAATGAAGGAAAGATTGTCGCCGAACATGGCACCGCCGACGATCGTACCGACACACAGCGCCACATTGAACGAGGATGCCTGTGCCACCTCCACCGCAATGGGAGTCAGCAGCGTGATGGTACCGACGGAAGTACCCATGGCCGTGGAGACAAAGCAGGCGACGACAAACAGAACGATCACGGCAAACTGCGCCGGGATCATGTCCAGCATGAAGTAAGCCACGCTCTGTGCGGAAGAGCGGCCGACAACGCCCACAAAGGAGCCTGCTGCCAGGAAGATCAGCAGCATGGTGATGATGTTTTTATCACCAACACCCTGACCCATCAGTTCCAGTTTCTGCTCAAAAGACAGTCCGCGGTTCTGCAGACAAGCCACCAGGATGGCGGTCAGAAACGCGATGACGATGGGAATGTTGTAAAATCCCATGGGGATTCTCAGGCCGTATTCAAACAGCAGTCCCAGACCCAGATAAATTGCCAAAAATACACCAATGGGTAAAAGTGCGATGGGGTTTCCTTTTTTCATGTTTTTTCCTCCCAAAACCTCTGTTTCTCCTAATCTACCATAGAAAAAAATGAGTGTCAAGGGCCGTTTTTCGGGATTACAGCAGACCGCTGTTTCTGTACATACTCGGCGTCATGCGCTGGTATTTCAGAAACTGCTTTGCGAAATAACTGGTGTTGTTGTATCCGACTGTTGCGGCGATCTGCTGGATCTGCATGTTGGTGTGTTTCAGCAGCGAAGCAGCCTGATTGACCCGCTCCCGGTTGACAAAATCAATAAAGGTGATGCCCATATCCCGGTGAAACTGATGGGAAAGGTAATTGGCATTGACCAGCAGCGCTTTTGCGGTATCTTTTACCGTCAGGTTGTCCGACAGATGTTCTTTGACATAGGTGACCACCAGGCGGGTAAAGGGTTTCAGTTCCGGATAAGTGTTTTCCCGGGCCAGTTCGCAGTATCGCCGGATGATCTCCAGCGGGTATTTCGCGGCTTCCGCTGCGGTCCTCAGTTTTTCTACCTGCAAGGCGATCTCATGGGAAAACTGATCGAGCCGGTAAGGGTGGATACCGGTGGCTTCCATGGCATGGCGCAGCTGGGTGTTCATAATGATACACATATTCTGGGTGTTGCGCAGGGGGTTGGAATTTCTGACGATGCTGCTCGATTCCGGATTCATCTGGCGCATCAGCTGATAGGCCAGCGAGAGATTTCCCTGCTTTACCGCTTCGGTCATCGCGGCGCTGAGTTCATAGCGCAGTTCGACACGGCGCATTTGATCCAGTTCGCCGAAATGTTCCACCAGCATGAGATCTTTTTTTGACTGAGAATCCCACTGAAAATTGATTTTTCGGTAGGGGACCGGCCGGGGGATCCCGTGGAGATAATTGGCCAGCAGCACTCCCAGCTGATGAAGCGTTTCGTAAGAAACAACGGGCAGATTTTGGATAAAGTCTGTCAGCAACCGTGCCAGATGCGTTTCCAGTCCAAAATTGCGGATCTGGAGCTTGATCTGCGTGTCTGTCAGCGATTCCGTCAGACACGGGCCGATCACCAGATACGTTTCATCTCCGGCATCATAGATTGCCAGATAAGAGACATTCAGCAGACCCTCTACCTCATAAATACATCCGGATACCATATTCCGGAAGGACTGCAGGAGCAGCTGTTCGCTGACGGCAGCGCGAAGTGCGGAATGCAGGCTGCTGCTGAGATAATTCAGAACATCTTCATCCGAAGCTCGCAGGCGGCTGATATGCAGACCCGACAGGCATTTTACCAGGTCCTGAATCATTTGGAAATTATTCACCACGGTGCATCCGCCTTTCTTTTGAGCAACTGAGATTTGTTTTATATTATCAAAGATTTGTTGTTTTGGCAATGGAGGATTTTTGTTAGAATGTAACAAGAAGAATCGTGAAAACATGATTTTTTTGACAATTATTTGCAGAGGGGGATTTCCTTTTGAAAACTCAGAATCAACTCCGTCCTTTCGGTATGAAGGACAAGCTGGGCTATTTGTTCGGCGACTTTGGTAATGACTTTACCTTCATCCTGTCCACCATGATCCTGTCCAAGTTCTATACCGACGTCATGGGTGTTTCCGCCGGTATCGTCGGCACCATTATGATGCTTGCCCGGTTTGTGGACGCTGTTACCGACGTGACCATGGGACGTATTGCAGACCGCTGCAAGCCCGCCGCCGCCGGTAAGTTCAAACCCTGGCTGCTGCGTATGTGCGTGCCTGTGGCGATCGCTTCTTTCCTGATGTACGCACCGGGTCTTGCCGGTGAGTGGGTCAGTCAGTGGTCCGGCGGCGTTAAGACCGCCTATCTGGCTGTTTCCTATCTGCTGTGGGGTTCCTTCTGCTACACTGGCATCAATATTCCCTACGGCTCCATGGCTTCCGCCATCTCCGGTGATCCCGGTGACCGCCAGAGCCTCTCCACCTTCCGCAGCATGGGCGGTATGCTGGCCGGTGCAGTTATCGGCGTGGGACTGCCCAAAATCGCTTATGAGAAGATTACCCTGGCCGACGGCACCATCAAGGAAACCCTGATTGGCAGCCGTGTCGCTCTGGCCGCCGCTATTTTCTCTGTTCTGGCCATTGTCTGCTACATTCTGTGCTATAAAATGGTCACTGAACGCATCGTTCCCGAAACCGCAGAAGACCAGAAGGGGCCCTCTGTTATGGAGATGCTGAAAAGCGCAGTTACCAACCGCGCACTGATTTCCATCATCGCCGCCTCTGTTGTTATGCTGCTGGCTCAGCTGACCCTGCAGAATATGGCCGCTTACATTTTCCCCGACTACTACGTCAATGCTGACGCTCAGTCCGTGTCCACCGTGCTGATGATGGTCGGTATGGTCGGTGCAGCTGCCGTTGCAAAACCCCTTGCTGCCAAGTTCGGCAAAGCCGAGGTCTCCGTCGTTTCTAACCTGTTTGCAGGTGTCGTCATGATCATCATCTGGTTGATCAAGCCCGCCAATGTCTGGGTCTTCTGCGGCCTGCAGATGATCGCATGGCTGGGTCTGGGCGTCTTCACGATGGTCTCCTGGGCGCTGATCACCGATGTTATCGACTACTCCGAGATCAGAAACGGTGTCCGTGAGGACGGCTCCGTCTACGCGCTGTATTCCTTCGCCCGCAAGCTGGGCCAGGCCCTGGCTGCCGGTTTGTCCGGCTGGCTGCTGGAGGGCATCGGTTACAACTCCCAGGCTGCGGCTGAGGGCCTGCAGCAGACCAAGTCTGTTCTGGATGGTATCTTCAATATTTCCACCCTGCTGCCTGCATTGGGCTTTGTGCTGCTGGCACTGGTGCTGTGGTTCTGGTATCCCCTGCATAAGAAGCAGGTCGATGCCAACGTTGCTGTCCTGAAGGCAAAGCGCGGCGAATAATTCGTTTTCTTCCCCTGTCACCCTGCCTGAATCCCGGCAGGGTGACTCCCAATCAAACCAGGAGGTTTATTACTGTGAGACAAGTTATTAACTTCAACTACCGCTGGGCTTTCTCCAAAGAAGCCACCGAGATTCCCACTGAGATCAACCGCAAGTGGAATTTCGTGAATCTGCCCCACAGCTGGAATACCATCGACGGACAGGACGGCGGCAACGACTATTACCGCGGCACCGCCTACTATGCAAAGGCCATCGACAAGATGGATCTGCCCGATGCTCAAGTGTACTACCTGGAGCTGCGCGGCGCCAACTCCTCTGCTGATGTCTATGTCAACGGCAAGCATCTGGCCCATCACGACGGCGGTTATTCCACCTGGCGTGTGGATGTCACCGATGCTCTGCAGCGGGACAACCTGTTTGTCATCGCTGTGGACAATTCCGCCAATGAGATTGTCTATCCTCAGGTAGCTGACTTTACTTTCTACGGTGGCCTGTACCGTGATGTGAATCTGATCTGTGTCAGCGAATCTCACTTCGATCTGGATTACTACGGCGGCCCCGGCATTAAGGTTACTCCTGTTATGGACGGCGAAAATGCCAATGTGGAGATCGAGGTCTACACCACGAATATGAAAGAAGGCCAGTACTTCCAGTACACCATCTGCGATGCTGAAGGAAATGCTGTGGTCAACGCGGTCAGCTGCGAGAGCAAGTATTCGTGCACCATCGAAAACGCCCACAAGTGGCATGGCCGCAAGGATCCTTATCTGTATACTGCCGAGGTCAACCTGGTGGAAGGTAAGGAAATTCTGGACAATGTCAGCGCCCGTTTCGGCTGCCGCAGCTTTGAGATCGATGCCAACAAGGGCTTCATCCTGAATGGTGAAGAATATCCCCTGCGGGGTGTTTCCCGCCACCAGGACCGCTGGGGCTATGGCAACGCACTGCTGCCCGAGCATCACGAGGAGGACATCGACCTGATTTGCGAGGTCGGCTGCACCACCATCCGTCTGGCCCATTACCAGCATGATCAGTATTTCTACGATCTGTGCGACGAGAGGGGCCTGGTCATTTGGGCCGAGATCCCCTATATCTCCAAGCATATGCCCACCGGCCGTGAGAACACCATTTCCCAGATGAAGGAATTGATTGTTCAGAACTACAACCATCCTTCCATCGTGGTCTGGGGTCTCAGCAATGAGATCACCATCAGCGGCTCCGACGACGATCTGCTGGAGAACCACAGAATCCTCAATGACCTGTGTCATGACTGGGACAAGACCCGTCTGACTACCATCGCCTGCGTCTCACCCTGCGATATCAATGATCCTTATATCAGTATTCCCGATGTGGTCTCCTACAACCACTACTTCGGCTGGTACGGCGGAGATACCTCCATGAATGGCCCCTGGTTTGACAAGTTCCATGCAACCCATCCCAATATCCCCATCGGCTGCTCTGAGTATGGCTGTGAGGCTCTGAACTGGCATACCTCCAAGCCTGTCCAGGGTGACTACACCGAGGAATATCAGGCATATTACCACGAGGAACTGATCAAACAGATCCATGAGCGCCCCTATCTGTGGGCCACCCATGTGTGGAATATGTTCGACTTCGGCGCAGATGCCAGAAGCGAAGGCGGTGAGAACGGTCAGAACCACAAGGGTCTGATGACCTTCGACCGTAAGTATAAGAAGGACTCCTTCTATGCTTACAAGGCATGGCTGAATTCTGAACCCATGGTCCATCTGTGCGGCAAACGCTATATCGACCGTGTCGAGGATGTGACCAAGGTCACTGTTTACTCCAATCAGCCCGCTGTTGAGCTGTTTGCAAACGGTGTTTCCCTGGGTATACAGGAAAGCGACGGCCTGCCTTTCTTCTATTTTGATGTTCCCAATGCCGGCCGGACCTATCTGGTCGCTGTGGCTGGTGAGCTGAAGGACGAGAGTATCCTGAATAAGGTGGAGGTCTTCAACGAGGCTTACCGCCTGAAGGAGAAGAGCGCCATCCTGAACTGGTTCGACATCACCGAAATCGATGGTCACCTGTCTCTGAACGACAAGCTCAGCGACATTATGGCAACTCCCGAGGGTATGCAGCTCTTCGGCGGTTTGTTTGCCCAGATGCTGCCCAAAGAAGGCGACAAGGTCGCCGGTGGCTTCGAGATGAACGATGCCATGATGCAGATGATGGGCGGCTTTACCATGATCCGTCTGGCCGGTATGATCGGCACCATGGGCATCAATCTGACCAAGGAACAGCTGCTGGGTATGAACGCACAGCTGAACAAGATCAAAAAGCCCGTTCGCTGAGCGGCGCTGACGGATTACCTGAAGAATTTTCATAAGAATAAACCCGACCTGTGACTGTACGCTCAGGTCGGGTTTTTACTATATTGTGCTGATTTTTATGCCTTCATGGCGCAGCAGCTGTCGCTTTTTATCCAGTCCTGCGGCAAAACCGGTGAGTTTTCCTCCGGCGCCGACTACACGGTGGCAGGGAATGATGATGGAAATGGGATTGTGTCCCACCGCGCTGCCAATTGCCTGGGCACTTGCGCAATTCAGCTGTTTCGCAATCTGACCATAGGTCATGATCTGGCCATAGGGGATTTTCAGCAGTGTCCTCCAGACCTGCTGGCGGAATGCACTGCCCCGGGGCGCCAGCGGCAGTGTCCATGGATCTGGTTTTCTGCCTGCGAAATAGTCATCCAGCCATCTTTTGGAATCCAGGAACACCGGAAGGTCATCCTTGCGGGCTGCATTCAATGCTGTGTTTGCGAAATACTTCTGGTTTTCTATCCACAGGCCGACGATGCGTTCGCCATCGCTGGCCAGAGTCAGCGTTCCGACGGGGGAAGGATATTCTGTAAAGTAATCCATCATTCTGCGGATTCGCTTTCTTCCAGCTCGCCGCTGGTGATCTGTTCTTCCCGGCCCAGGGCTGCCATCAGGTCACGGCGCACACGCAGGATCTGAAGCACATGGTAGTTGGTTACCACGTCCAGGTCCGTCGGGGATTCCAGAGTACGCGTATCCCGGATCTGTGCGCCGCACTCTCTCAAAAGCCGCCGGCTTTTGTCGTTAAGCCGTCCCGGCCGTTTGACCTGCGACAGGACAGTCATACGGGCCAGCATTTCCCTTGCTTTGCCTTCGCAGATTCGGAATTCCTCCAGCTTCTGGTGCTGCTGGCTCAGGTGCATGACCAGTCTCTGATTCTCAAAGATCTTCAGCTGCCGTTCCATATCGCCGATCTTGCGCATCACCAGATCGGTATTGGGGACTTTCTCGTCGCCGTCGAACATTTCCTCCAGGAAGTGGATTACCTCTTTGTCCAGACTCTCCACGGTATCATGGATCATGCGGCTGTTATCATAGGGGAAGATCAGGGTGTTGATGAGGACACCAACGCCCAGACCGATGGCAGTATCCCAGATACGGCCGATGGCATAGGAAACAGGCTGGATATCCGGCGTTGTACACAGCAGCACAACGATAAAGGATGCGTTGACGGGGGAATATGTAATCCGCAGTGCGTTATACAGCGTGATCACCAGAATGATGCCGATGCCCGTCGCCACCAGGGAGGGCAGCTTCAGGCTCAGCAGCATGACGCCGACGATACCGCCGAACACCACACCGAGGATCTGGGCAAAGCAGGATTCGATGGATTCTTTGAAGGTTGGCTGCACTGCGGCCATGGCGCCCAGCATGGCGAAGATCAGCTTGGATGACGTGGCACCGAAGAAGTCCACGATCACCATAGCGATGATGATGGCTGCGGCGGTTTTGATGGTCCGCAGACCAATGTGAATTCTGGAACGTTTCTTTCGCATTGGCATCTCCTTTCTGTTCCGATAAAGGTTGCTTATTCTATAGCATACCACAGGAAGCGGCCTGCGTCAAATGGAAGCCACCGGAAGGAAACAGCGGTCATGAAGCGGGAAGCCTCCCTCCGATGACGGAGGGAGGCTTGGATGGTTTTATTTCTCTTCAGTTGCTTCAGCAGCCTTTTCAGCGGTCTTTTCCGATGCTGCCTTGGGCGGGCGGATCTTGCCTTCCTTCAGCACCACGGCAGTGCGGGCGGGCAGATACAGCTCCACATACTGCTGGCCGTCGAATTCCTTGGCGGGATAGGTGATGTGCTCCACCTGGTTCCAGCCGCCGTACTTTTCATCGTCGGAGGACAGGACTACCTCGTAGTCGGCATCATTGGGGATGGGGACCAGCACATTGGTCAGGGAGTTGGTGGAGTGGAAGTTGAAGGCAAACAGCAGACCGTTGCGGTAGAACACCAGAGACTGCTCAGGGGCCTTCATCAGCTGCAGATTGGCCATCCGCTGGGAGAAGATGTTGGCTTCCTGGCTCAGATGGATCATATCCTCGTCAAAATTGTTCAGCCACTGATACTTCAGCATGCCGTTTTCCTTCAGACTCCACTGACGGCGGCAGTAATGGAAGCTCCAGCCGTTGCCTTCACGGGGGAAATCGATCCATTCGGGGTGTCCGAATTCGTTGCCCATGAAGTTCAGGTAAGCCTCACCGCCGCCGGCCAGCGTGAACAGACGAATCATCTTGTGCAGGGCAATGGCGCGGTCAATGGTGGGATTGTGGCAATCCTTGTTCATGTCGGTGTACATATTGGCACCGGCCAGGCGGAAAATCATAGTCTGGTCGCCGACGAGCGCCTGGTCGTGGGACTCGACGTAGGCAACGGTACCCTCGCCGGGACGGCGCAGGCACATATCGCCCCACATCTTGTTGATGTCCCAGAACTCGTCCTGGGTCTTGACGGCCTTGATCCACATATCGGGCAGACCCATGGCCAGACGGAAGTCGAAGCCGATGCCGCCATCTTCAATGGGCAGGCACATGCCGGGCATACCGGACATATCCTCGGCTACGGTGATGGCATTGGGGTTTACCTGGCGGATCAGCTCGTTGGCCAGCTGCAGATAGGTGATGGCGTCGGTGTGGGTGTTGTAGGAGAAATATTTGTCGTTGGAGTTAAAGTCAGTGCCCAGGCCATGATCGTGATAGAGCATGGAAGTGACGCCGTCGAAGCGGAAGCCATCGAAGTGATACTCGGTCATCCAGAACTTCAGATTGCTCAGCAGGAAATGCAGAACACCGGTGCGGCCGTAGTCGAAGCACTTGGTGCCCCAGGCGGGGTGATCGCCCTTGTCGCCGGCGTGGAAGAACTGCCATTCGGTACCGTCGAACATGTTGATGCCCTCGGCGGTGTTCTTGACGGCATGGGAGTGGACCACGTCCAGCAGCACCCGGATGCCCATGTCATGAGCCTTGTTCACCAGATACTTCAGATCTTCGGGCTTGCCGAACCAGCTGGATGCGGCGAAGAAATTGGAGACCTGATAACCGAAGGAGCCATAGTAGGGATGCTCCATAATGGCCATCAGCTGGATGGTATTATAGCCGGCCTTCTTGACATGAGGAAGGGTCTTGTCTGCAAACTCCCGGTAGGAGCCGACTTTGCCCTCTTCCTGGGCCATGCCGACATGAGCTTCGTAGATGTACAGGGAATCGGCACCCTTGAAGTCCTTGTCCGTCCAGTCGAACTTCTTCTTGTCGTCGACAACTTCGCAGGTGAAGGTGATGGTCTTGGGATCCTGTACCACACGGCGGGCGAAGAGGGGGATATGCTCGGTGCGGGTCATGTTGGCGTCCACGACGGTCTTGACTTTGCAGCCTTCCCACAGGGCGTCGTCGCCTTCCAGCTTCAGTTCCCAGTTGCCGTTGCCCAGGTTCGTCAGGGGGTGACTGGTCTGGTTCCAGTTGTTGAATTCGCCTTCCAGATACAGCTGATAGGCGCCGGGAGCCCATTCGCGGTAGACCCAGCCGCCGTCCACATGGTGGATGCCGAAATATTCGTGCGCATTGGCGAAGTCATTGAGGGTCTGGTCCTTGCCCAGGATGCGCTGCTTGGTTGCCCGGTACAGGAACATCCGCAGATCGATGTCACCGGCGAAGGGCTGCAGCTGAGGATTCAGTTCCAAAATCTTGTACATAGTAACTCCTTTTTGAAAACAGATTCGTTTTTATCGGGATAGCTATATTATAGCGAAGTGCAATGGAAAATGCAATGCCGGAAGCGGGATTTCTCGGATGGGCGGAAATGTTTGCGTCTGCCGGAGGCGGTGCATGCGCTGAGGATGGTTTGTCATTTGATCCTCCTAAATAACATACCGCCCTGCGGGGAGTGCCACAGGGCGGTGTTTCTGTTACTTTTTATTCCGGTTGACATGGATCTTCATCCGCAGCAGGAATGCCAGCAGAGCAAGCAGCAGCGCCAGAAGAATGAACGGGAACAGGGGAGCGGGAGTGCCGGTGGAGGGTACAGACAGATCGGCTTCCGGAGCGGACGGCGTCCGGCCGGCATCTGCGGTGGAATCGGTATCAAATTGCGCGGCATAATCGCCGGTCACATCGATCAGCAGCCGGGCGGTTACTTCTGTTCCGTTTTCGCTGTAGCTGACGCTCAGCAGCTGTTCGCCGGGCTGGGTCATATCGACGCCGGAAAACACTGCCTTTGCAGTCACATCCCGGGAAAAACCGCTGTCATACAGGGCCGTGGCGGTCAGGGTCATGGCGCTGCCCGCCGCATAAGTATATTCTCCGTCAATTTCCAGACTGACGGGTTTGGAAAGGACCGGCTTGTCGGTGCTTCTGTAGCTGTAACTGGTGCCGGCCAGCTGGGCAATGCCGGATGCCCAGTAGGACAGAGTATCGCCGCTGTTTGTATAAGAGATCCGATAGGCGGCGTTGCCCACCACATCCAGCGGCTGCGCATCGGTCCCGGCGGCATCCAGCGCCATCTGGGTGCTGAAATACAGGCAGCCCCGGGGAACATGGTAATCGCTGGTGACGATGGCGATGTGGCGGACCTGAGGATATTCTTCGTTCAGAATTCTGCAGGAAAACTGGGCGTTCTGAATGGTGCTGAGGGATTCATCCTCCACGATGATCCGCTCCTGCGCAATGCCGCGTTTTTCCAGCCACGCGGCCATCTGGCCGGCTTCCGTTTTGGTCCTGGCTCTGGAAGCGGTGCCGCCGCCGGTACAGAGGATGTAGGCATTGGGATATTTGGTGGCGGAGGCCAAAGCTACTTCCAGCCGTCCAACCAGTTCTTCTTTCATGGTGCCCTTGGGATTCAGCGCGTATCCCAGGACCACGATGCACAGAGAGTTATCCTCCGGCAGACCGTCGGGGAGGATGTCCGGTGACAATTCCAATTCCTGATCAACATAGCGCAGATGTTCCATGATGTTGTCCATGGCCACCGCCAGGTGGGGATCATTCCGGGCCAGCTCATTGCGCAGACGGGCAATGTCCGTCTCGGCGGCATCCTGGTAGTGGACGTAGTAATCGAGCATCTGCTGAATACACAAAGCCGATCCGTCGGATTCTGCTGCGAAGGCGGTGACGGACATGGAAAAGATCATGGCCAGCGCCAGCAGCAGGCTGAGCAGTATTTTTGGTGCCTTCATAGCATCACCTCACATGGTTCTCTGGGGGTTATTTTTCCGAGACCAGTTCTGCCAGGTCTTTGCGCTTTTTGGGGCGGAGGGTGTCCTTGGGATAACCAAGGGTGATTACCAGCCGGACCGGCTGGTCCAGACCGCAGATCTCCCGGATTTTCTGATCGTCCAGCCATCCGAGGATACAGCTGCCCAGTCCCTGGGCGGCGGCTTCTGCGGTGAGATAAGCTGCGGCGATGCCGATGTCGATGGAGCGGTAGTCGTTGCCCTTCACCCGGGCGCCGAGCGCGGCGGATTTGACATAGGGCTTCTCGGAGATCACGATCAGCACGGGGGCCTGGGCGGCGAATTTGTTCATGCCCATGCCCATGGTGGCGGCAGCGACGGCTTTGGCGGTATCACCCCGGCAGACTGTGAGATGATAAGGCTGACCATTGCAGGCGGAGGGAGCAAGCTGAACGGCCTCCATAATGGCATCCAGCTTCTCCCGCTCCACAACCCGCGCCTCGTCATAGCTGCGGCAGGACTGACGGTTCCGGGCGATCTCTAAAAAGTTCATAAGAATACTCCTCATATTAACAATTTTTCCTTATTATAGCATATCAGCAAACGCCGGGCAATAAAAAAGCGCCCCTTCCGGAGCGTAAACTTTCTATTAACAGCCATGAGAGAATTTCTGACAAAAAGTGAAATGACCCTTGATTGCAGCTTCCTGTCTGACTCAAGAAACTTTTTGTTGCAATCAAGGGTCATTTCTGTTCATTCTTGGTATCTAACATCATTGATTAACCTCGCTTTCTACAGGATAGACATTGTCTTCTTTTTCTGAAATCCATTCCGTATCACGATCATTCATTCATAATTCCCAGAAGCGGGAAGCTCTGTGTGTCGGAGTATTTCCATTATTGGAAGAGCAATTGTCTTGAAGTGTACTACCTGTACATTGGTATCACCCTTTCTGACTATAAGATAACACAGGGAAATGACTTTTTCAATATGGAAAGTTGTATAAAATATACTATTTGCGATGTTGCAAAACACAGAAAAACGTCATTTTGCACATTATTCCGTTGACATATGGGGCGCTAATTTGCTATACTATAACTGTTGGGCCGGTCTTTGACCGGCCTGTTTTTTCTTTTGGCGCAATATGACAATTGCATAGAATACGGTCGATTTCTCTGCGGTTTTGTTGACTTTTTTGTCGATACATGATACCTTAACGTTGTGAAATTATAAGCTGCGCTCCACGGTGAAATACGGGCGCAGAGACGTAAAGAGAGGGATTCCATGAAGAAGAGAGTATGCTCCCTGCTTCTGGTGCTGGCAATGCTGCTGGCGGTCATACCGGAAGTGATGTTTGCAGCGGATGCCGCAAAGCAGGAGAAGACCCGGGCCATCGGCATCGTGTTCGATAACTCCGGCTCCATGTACAACAATCAGGCCTGGTGCCATGCCACCTATGCCATGGAGGTTTTTGCCGCCATGATGAATGACGGAGACCAGCTGCAGGTGTATCCCATGTGGCCCATACAGATCGGCGAGGGCGGCAAGGAATACACCCAGGACAATCCGCTGGTGATCAATGGCCCCGGGGAGGCATCGACCCTGCGCAAGATCATTACCCCCCAGGCCGGCACGACCCCCATTGAGACCATCACCGCCGCATACAACGGACTGAAACGGTCGTCGGCGGATGAAAAATATCTGATCGTGCTGACGGATGGCAGCAGCTTCTATAACCCTCCTGCCATGAATGATGCCGACGCCCTTTCCGTGACCAACACCCAGAAGGCGCTGACCGAGCTGCTGGGCCAGTACAGCGCGGAGATGTACACCATGTATCTGGGCATCGGCAATATCCAGTACCCCCCTGAAGTTACCAACGCCTCCCGGCAGATTGTAAAGGTCGCCAGACAGTCCGCGGACACGCTGGAGAAGCTGACCGAGCTGTGCAACAGCATTTTCGGCCGCAATGTTCTGGAAGGCGTATCCGGACAGATCTCGTTTGATGTGTCCATGAGCAAGATGATCGTGTTTGTTCAGGGCGAGAATGTCAGCGGTGTTGCCGTCAGCGGCGGCCAGGAGATCCGCAGCGCCGAGACCCGCTACTCCGAAAAGGGTTCCACGGATTCCAGATACCTTTATGCGCCGGTGGACAAGACACTGCAGGGTATGCTGGTCACCTATGGTGAGTTCGACGCAGGATCCTATTCTCTGAATTATTCCGGCGATGCCACCAGCGTCAGCGTTTACTATGAGCCGGACGTGGATATGGTCATCCAGATCGTGGATGAAAACGGCAATGTGGTGGATCCCAACAGCGGTATTTCCTCCGGCGTTTATTACCTGCACTACGGTATGGTGGACCGGGACGGCAATCCCACCAATTCTCCGCTGCTGGGGCAGACCCAGTATCAGCTGACCTACACCATCAACGGTGAGGAATTCACCGTGACAGACACCCAGGCCGGTACGATCCAGATGGATCTCCACGGCGGTGATGTTCTGGACGGAAATTTCGATGTTACCTATCTGAACGACTATTCCATCCACAAGGATGGGGAAGATCTGGGATGGCCCAGCGGCGGCCTGACCATCGGCGCAGCGCCTATGGCAGCTGTCAAGGCCGAGATCACCGGCGGCAGCGAGACTTATGACCTGTCCCAGCTGCAGACCCAGGGCGTTTACAACATCCGGGTCTATTACGGAAGTGAGCAGCTGACCGGCAGCGCCCTGGACGGCGCTGAGTTGACGGTGGAGCTGAACGGCGGCAACGCGGAGTATTGCGTGGAGCGGACCGATGACGGCTTCCTTCTGACCCTGGGTTACTGCAGCGGAGATCCTGCCGGCACTGACTGCGGCGAGTATGAGCTGTCCATCATTGCCAATTATACCAACCGTGACGGCGAAACCGGATCCAGCACAGCTGTTGAAAAGGAATTCACCATTGCGGACAACACTTCCGCCGTGTCTGCCCAGTTCCGGGAGGCGCAGGAATTCTATCAGAACACCGAACTGGATCAGGCGGAACCCATTGAGCTGGTTCTGACTCTGGGCGGTGCGCCGCTGACTGCTGAGCAGTTTGCGCAGGCGGTGGTTGAGATCGAAACCGGCGGACTGAACTGCGATGTTCAGCCGGATCCCTCCGGTTCCCGCTATCTGATTCATCTGAGTGCTGACGGTGTGGAAAACGGCAAATACAAGCTGACAGCCGTTGCCCAGATCCCCAATGAGATCGGCCGGATGACAGAAGCGAAGGATGCCGTGACCATCGAGATCCAGCCCTATCCCCAGTGGTTTAAGCTGGTATTCTGGATCCTGGTGACTCTTCTGATCCTGGTGCTGATCTGGCTGTACCTGAACACCAAGATTCTGCCCAAGCGTATCGGCGCCGGCAAATGCACCTTTATTGTGGACGGTTCCGTGATCCCCGGTTCTCCCAGCTGTATTTTTACCGGCGGTAAGAAGAAGCGCGGCACACTGGAGGTCACTTCTCCCAAGTATATGGCGAATCCCGCGGTCAAATGCGGCTTCCGCCTGGAGCTGGAAGCCATCAGTCCCCGGCGGATCAAGTCCTCCGCCCGTTCTGTAAAGGTTCGCGGCGTCACAGCCCTGAATCCCACTACCACATCGATCCATATTGGCTCCCTGAACATGATCCGCGATCCCAACACCGGACGTCTGGTAAAGTCCGGCGGCAAGGCGGACGCACCCATCGAGTTCAATATCAGCAATAATGCCAAGGCCTCCGTTACCGCGGAGGTGCTGGATGTGATCGACGGCAACGAGATCACCGTTTCCATGTCCCTGCCCCTGAAGTTCTTCTAAAAAATCAGACCATCCGAAATATGAGGAGGAAAACAATAATGGCTAAGGAAATCCTGAAACCGAACCAGGTGGAAGCACCTACCCTGTTTGTCGGCGTCGGCGGCACCGGCTGCAAGATCGTCAAAATGGTCGCGGAAATGTGCCGTCCCGAGGAGAAGGAGAATATCAACTTCGCCTGCCTGGACACCAACGTCAATGACCTGAATTCTGTTGCCCAGAGCAATGCCCATATCTACTATATTCAGACTTCCAATACCCAGACCGTCGGTGACTACCTGAATTACGAT
Organism: Oscillospiraceae bacterium; assembly: GCA_017620525.1. Taxonomy (GTDB): domain Bacteria; phylum Bacillota; class Clostridia; order Oscillospirales; family Oscillospiraceae; genus Faecousia. The sequence goes on from JAGAUY010000093.1 coordinate 57,044, forward strand.
CAGGACGCACTGCAAAATTGGTTCCCCAAGAATGCGGTCATCTATGACAAGACCGTTTCTGAGGGCGCCGGTCAGGTTCGTGCGATCTCCCGTCTGGCCCTGAATGCCACCATCAAGACCGGTAAGATCAATCCCCTGTACGATGCCATCGACAACCTGTTCCGTAAGGACGGCAAGGAAATGAAGCAGGCCATGCGTGTGGTCATTGCCTCCACCGCTTCCGGCGGTACCGGCTCCGGCATCATTCTGCCTCTGGCAATGTATATCCGGGACTATGTGAAGAACAAGTATCCCAATACCAGCCTGATCGTCCGCTCTCTGGTCCTGCTGCCTGAGACCCTGGACAGCGTCATCACTTCTACTGCTGAGCGTGAGAGCCAGCGCCGCAATGCTTACGCGACCATCAAAGAGATCAATGCCTTCATGATGAAGGGTTCCGGCTTCTTCGATGTGGATGCCGACCTGAAGCGCTACAGCAATCTGCACATGGACTTTGCCGTTCCCGGTACCGGCGAGATGAAGTCCCTGTCCGTCCTGCCCTTCGATTTCTGCTTCCTGCTGGACGGCCAGAATGCTGAGGACAGCACGCTGATCTCTTTGGGCCAGTACATCCAGCAGGCTGCCCGGGCATTGTACGAACAGAACGTCGGCCCCATGCAGAAGAGCGCTTTCTCCGTGGAGGATAACATCATCAAGGAAATGTCCAATCCCGGAAACTATGGCCGCAACCGCTTCGGCGGCATCGGCGCCAGCACCGTCCGCTATCCCTATGAGGACATCGCCGATTACATTGCCTATGACTGGGCGATGGATGCCATCGGCGGCGAAGGTGAAGCTGCCAAGTGGTCCAAGTATGACAATGAATTTGACATCAAGCTCCGTGAAGCACGCAAGAAGGGCCTGGCAGAGTCCGAGTGCCCCAAGCGTTCCGAAGTGTATGTCACCAAGATGAACACCGCCACCGACAATTTCTCCAAGGATCTGCGCAGCAAGTATCTGATGAATGCCAATAAGCGCGTCAGCAAGTACTTTATTGACCTGGCTGAGGAGATGCACAACTGCCTGTCCAACAATGCTGCCATCCGTGTGGCAAGAGATGCTGCCAACGAATTGGCCGAAGAGATCGACTACAAGAATGACAGCTCCAAGCAGGGCCACGCACGAGATAACCTGATCCTGCTGCGCAGCTATGAAACTGCCGTCCGGATCAATGCACGCAAGGCGGGCGCTGCTGCTGCGGAGGCGATCTTCCTGAACGAGGTCAAGACCATCGTTGAAAAGAAACCCTTCACGCTGGAGTATCTGATCAAGAATGCCTACGGCGAAGTGGGCCACCCCAATGCCATCCGTCACCTGCTGTATATGGTCAAGGATGAGATGGACAAGCGGGTCAAGACCACCGCTTCCCAGATCAATGACGTGATCCTGCCTGTTCTGATGAACTATGGCGCCAGCGCCAACGATACCTCCACCTTTGACATCGGTTTCAGCAAGAAGAAGGAACGCAACCTGGATGAACTGTGCGCTGCTGAGAAGGGCGAGGGCCAGGATCCTTCCCTGCTGGAGAAGCTGGGCGGCTACGAAAAGCTGTATGATGCTCTGAATGCCTGCTTTACCGATTATTATTCCTCCATCACCAAGTTTGCTGAGTACACCGTGGAACTGGAGGCCTACAAGCTGGGTTCTGAGTATATCGGCGAACTGAGCAAGGCTTTTGAACGTTTCTACTACACCTTCTCCGAGAAGGTCACCGCGCTGGTGCGCCGTCAGGAGGACCTGGTCGACAGCCTGCGTTTCCAGAAGGGCGACTCCGTGCTGAATGTCTGCTCCAGACAGGAACTGCTGGAGGAGCTGAGCCGCTCCACCCGCAATGCCAGCGAAGAGGGCTCTATGCTCGACAGCGAGCTCAACGGCAATATCTTCGATGCCATCAAGGCCAATGTTGCCTTTGAGCGTGAGATCCGCAATGCCGACGTGGTGGAAAATGACCGCCGCATCGATATTTTTGATGACATTCTGCTGGATTATTTCAAGGAATCCGTCCGCCGCAACTGCTCCAATATTGACCAGAACATCGTGGAAGCGATCGCCATGGAGAACCGTCTGGAGCACCGCGTGAAGGCCCGTGAGACCCAGAGCAGCGATGAAAAGGTCTTTGACAAGGTCTCCATCGAAGATAACATTTTCCACATCCAGGAGGTGCTGTCCAAGGGCCGCCGTCTGGCCGCTCCCGGCATCCAGCGTCCCCGCAATGAGGAATCCCGTGAGATCATCCTGTGCGCCTACAACAGCGCTCTGGCCAATATGCGCAACTACCGCATGGATACCCTGCTGCCCAAGGATATGAACGGCAATGCAGTGGATACGGTCTCCCAGTATGAGATCAACTTCTTCAATGCGCTGTATAACCTGACTCCCAACAAGCTGAACAAGTTTGCCTCCCCCGATAAGGCGGAGACCCGGACCAAGGATGCAGGTCTGTACCACAATGCCTATGTGAAGTACTCCAAGGATATCGGTCCCGACTCCACCAAGGGCGCCATCATCTCCACCCATATCGACAAGCGCTGGGATTCTGTGGCCGTGATGCCCGAAATCGACTTTGACTATCAGAACAAGCAGATCATGCGCATCCATCAGGCGCTGATCTACGGTCTGATCTACAAGGCCATTTCTTTCCGGAACCTGTCCAATTCTTCCGGCGGCAAGCGCGTTTACAAATACGAGGATTCCGACGAGCGCTACATCGACCTGGTGGTATCCAACGGTACCCTGTGCGATGAGTTCTATGAGATCCTGGACGCTCTGTACATCAGCTCCTCTATCGTTGAGGATGTGGGTGTGATCTATGAGAAGAAGCATGCCCGCGATACCACCCGCAACTCCAACTATGTGGACACCGTCTTTGCCAAGGAACTCTCCGAGTTCCACATTGACTGTCTCCATGACGGCAAGACCAGTCTGTTCGAGATTCCTCTGGCTTATTATAACAGCCTGCCCAACTCCAAGCGCTACACCAGTGAGATTACCGCTCTGGTGGACGCAGTCGTCAAGACCTTCCGGGATGAGCTGAGCCTGTGCGAAAGCGCTGTGGATGTCAAGTTCATGCACTGCGCCATTCTGGCTGAGCAGTTCGCCCTGCTGATGGACAACTATGAGAAGTATGAAAATCTGCGCTGCAACATCAATGCCTGTGACAATGTGGTGCTGGATATCATCTTCCGCAAGGTTCGTTCCGTCTTTGACAGTGCGGAGCCCGATAACTTCGAAGGGACCATCGCCCAGATGCGCAGCCGTCTGCGCTGAGGCGCGGACCCACTACCCCGCCCGGGACAGCCGGGCGGGACACGGAGGTGATTTACCAAGTGTTCACTGTTGTGATAACTGAACAGGCGCATATCGATGGTCTCGAAGAGTATCAGACCTTTCTGCAGCCCTTTCTGGACCGGTCGGACGTGGTGTTCTGCCGGTGGCATATGGATGCGGAAACGCTGACCGACGCGGTACCGGAGCTGATCAATACGGTTTCCCGGCATGAGCGCTGGCGCCTGATCGTGGTGGCTGACGAAGCTGGTCTGGAGCAGAAGAATCCCTTTGATCTGGTGCCCTACCGCAAGCCGGTCTGGCCGGCGGGACTGGACCAGAGTGAGTACCTCAACCGGGTCCGTCAGACAAAATTCGCTGCCTTTGATCTGGCAGCGAAACAGCCGCTGACCCGGCTGATGACCTGGCTGTGCCAGAGTCCCACAGTGACCTCCGGCCGCAACCAGGCGGAGCGCGATCCGGAATTTGCCGAGTATATGGCGGAATTCCGGAAGAAGGAGGAACTGCGCGCCGGGATCCGTTCCGGTGAAACCCTGGAGATTGTGCTGCCGACGGAGATTATCTGTGTGGCGCGGCGATGCTATGAGCAGACGGAATATGACATTCAGACTGCGTGGAACCATCATGAGGATTGCCAGTACTCCAGGTTCTATGACTGGAACATGTATTTTGACAAAATGCGGTATTTGATTTTCGACACACTGCCGAAACATCATCGCAGTTATACCTATGACTATATCCGCTTTCTCTATTCTCTGGTGCTGCTGGCCCGGAATCCGATTCCCCAGAGCAGTCTGAATCCCAACAGAGTGTATACTCTGTGCAGCGACACGGACGAGAAAGCGCTGCGGCAGCTGCTGGGCAAGTTTGACGGCAAGCTGGCCGCCACCGAGGCATTCCTGGAGCAGGAGCGCAATGAGATCCTGAGCAGGGAACGGCCCCGGCTTTCGGACAAGGATGCGCAGATGATCTTCTGTTCGCCCACGTCCATTCCGGTGACAGTTACCGCTGAATTTGACCAGAGTCCCATGTTTGTCCCCGGAAAGAACATCGGTCTTTCCACGGATTGTCCCGACAACGAGGAAGGCTACTGGGACAATGGCTACCGGCAGTCCCGCCGGACGCTGACCAAGTATCTGAAGCTGCCCAGACGGGCATTGAAAAAGGCCACAGTGGAGCTGCGCCGCATGAATACTGCCGATCTGGATTATGCCAGCCGGCTTAATGAATTCCAGCTGGAGGATGTGCAGGACCATGTGGCGGAGGAAGAACTGCAGATGGTTGCCACCCGAACGGTCAGCTTCTACGAAACAGAGCGCTACGACCGGGATCTGAATGACCAGAACAAGCATATCCGGGAAATCATTGACAGGCGCCTGACCCGTAAGCGTACACTGGTGCTGGGATTCAGCGCACTGCTGGGCTTCGCGGTGGGGTTCCTGCCCTTGCTGTTCGGCAATCTGCGCACTGATGAAGGTGTGCAGCTGTCGCTGAGTTTTGCCTGGGTGGGAATCGGCCTGATGGCGCTGATCACGCTGGTGACGCTGCTGTTCCTGCGCCGTCCGCTGCGCAAGGGTATCAGCGGCTATAACGGCATTATGAAGGGAATTCTGGATGAACTGGATAACGGCCAGGTGCAGTATTCCAAATACCTGAGTCATGCCTGCAATGTGATGCGGGGAAATTCCGTGCTCAATTACCGCGCGGAACATGAGAGTCCCGAGGAACTGAAGCTGCGTGTATATAAAAAACACAGCCTGGACGTGCTGCGCAAGCGCGAGGAACTGCGCGAAATTTTCGGTTCCCTGATGCCTGTGCAAACGCCTGTGATGGATCCCAAGGAGGGATATCAGTATGACTTTACCCGCCCGGTGGATTATCCGTATCCGATTCCTTATCAGGCCGATCAGTACAGAAAGGTCGAATTCCTCCAGCGGGGAAATATGGTGGAAGTGCCCGTGAACTTTGTCCAGCGGATGCACATCCGAAGGGAGGAACTGTATGATTGATCAGATTTACGGCATCGCAAAGATGCTTCTGATGGTTGTGCCTTTCCTGCTGCTGGTCCTGCTGGGATGCAAGGTGAATCTGAAGCGGCATGAGCGCTATAAACAGTTCCTGATGCCGGTGCTGGCGGTGGTATTCTGCCTGATCGCCATGATCGGTTTGGGATGGATCTATGATCGGGCGCTGGAATTTCTGGAGGCCCTGCCCGGAATGCTGCGCCGGTTTGCGGTGTGGCTGCATCCGGCCGCTCCCTCCATCGGTATCCATGTCATCGAAATGGCCCGGCTGTTCCAGTACTGGTTCAACGCGCTGAATCTGCCCTATTGGGCCTTCTATATGGCCAATATCCTGATGATGCTGGCTTTCCTGGTGGTCAAGAGCATTGCGCTGGTGCTGATGAAGGGATTGTTCCGTCAGGAGGGCGGCCTGTTCCAGACTTTGGCCGGTATTGCCTATGATCTGGATGAGGACACCGGCTACTGGCATCTGGCGGCTCACTATGGCCAGGGCCGGACGCTGCTGAACGTGGCCTATATCAGTGTGACGCTCCTGGGGTCTGCGGCGGTGCTGCTCACCAGCAAGCTCTACCTGATCGAAACGCTGCAGACGCCCTTCTATCCGGTGTTCGGCGTGATCCTTGTCGGGGAGATGTTCTTCTTCCTGAACGGCATGACCAGGCGGGAACTGCGCCATTTCCTTGGCTGCGAGGAGGACAGGGGTTCTCATATCAGCGATTATTCCATTATGCGCCGGGTACTGCGCAAGCTGTTCCCGGATAAGCTCAATGCGGAGAATACCACTGTCAGCGGTGTGGAAGGCGCTGTTGCCGCCACCGACGAATTGCTGACGGAGCTGGAAGCCAGCAACCGTCATTATGAAGAAGCTTACGGCCGCTTCATGCGCCGCAAGAGCGAGGCGGGAATGGAGCTGGACCGCAACTATCTGATCTCCGGCAGACAGCTTCTGAACGGGCAGAGCGTCCTGTTCAATAACCCCTTTTACTATGATTTGATCCCCTATATGTCCTATCCCATGAACCGCTGCCTGCTGCGGCATAAGAAGGTGTTGATCGTTCTCGGCCGCCACAGCACGGAGGAGAACATTACGCAGTGGTGCCGGGACGGACTGACGGCGGTGACCAATGTTCCGGATATGTGGAACATCGGTGTGCTGACCCAGGAACAGCAGGACCTGGATGTGGGCATTATCACCCGTTCCAGTGTCCATGATCTGAAGCTCCATGAGGCCAACAGTGAGTTCTTTGATCAGACGGAATATGTGGTTCTGATTGAGCCTTCCCGCCTTGTGACGACTGCCCAGGTGGGCCTGAACTCCATTGTCCGCCATTGCCGCAGAAAGCGCAAGCGTCTGGTGTTCTGCTCTATGGATAAGAACTGCGATGGCCTGGTGGATGCGTTGTCTCATATTCTGATGACCAGCCTGAAGGAGGTCTCGGCAACAAACCACCACAAGGGCGCCTCTTCCTATATGATCTGGGAAGCGGACCGGGAGCATCTGCAGCACCGGATGCTGCCTAATCTGTCCCGTTATCTCGGTATGGGTACGGAGCTGTCCTTCGCTGCGCTGAAGAACCAGGTTCCGGTAACGTCCTGGTATGGCGGCGATGCGTTCCCGGTGGTGGATATCCACTGGATCGCCAAGCAGTATTACTATGATCTGCTGCGCTATGCCAATCTGCCTGCGGAGCAGGAGGTTCTCGACCGGGTGTTCCGGGTGTCCGTAGATATGTGGAATGCCAGGAAGCAGGATAAACAGTATATCACGGTGGAGGACGAAAGCTTCAATATGTTTGAGGTGAAGCGTGATTTCTCCACACGCGCCAGAGAGCAGGGCTTCGTCAATGTGATCTGTACAGAGTATCTGCTGAAAGATTACATGGCATCCAACGACTCCATTTTCAACGCAGATCCCAAGGCAATTCCCTACATCACCGCTGACTATGCCCGTACGGCCCGGAATGTAGTCCTGCGGCTGTGTCTGCGGCTCAGCTCCGGACTGGTTCCGGAGCGGGAGATCGCCCGGGAAATGCTAATGATTGACCGGGACAGCAAGTACCCGATCAAGGCCCTGTGGCACGAAATCTGCGCTGCCTGCGGCCATGTGGGCAATGCTACGGTGGACCGCTTCGGCCATGAGACGCTGAATTGCCACAGCGCCGACGGTGATGTGCAGTTCAGCATGAATGTGATCATTCCCAAGCGCCGCTTCAGCATGGAGACCGGCGTTATGGAGACGATGTACTGCATCACCGACCATCGGTTTATCCGGCTGATCCTGGGCGATCTGAAGCTGGCGCAGTATATTGCCGAGGATGAAAACGGTCAGCGGCAGTATCTTGGCTCCGAGCTCAGCGGCCATGTATTCCAGAAGTATCTGCCCGGCCAGTTCTTCACCTTCGGCGGCAAGTACTATGAAATGCTGCGGGTGACATCCGACAATCAGGTGCTGGTGCGCCGCGCCTCCGATCATATTGAGGGCCGTCCCACCTATCGTCAGGTGCGCAGCTATTACCTGTCCGCAGCGGTGGATTCTCAGGTGATGGGCGAGTGCAAAGATCTGGGTGTCATGCGTCTGTACCGTCAGTTTGCGGACATCCGGGTTCAGACTCCTGCATACTATGCGCTGGACCGGTACAACGATCTGGTTCAGGGCAAGCGGATTGGCATCAACGGTGTGCCGGACCGGGTCTACAACAACAAAGCCATTGTGCGTATTGACCTGAATCAGTCGGGTCAGTATTCTCAGGAGACACTGAGTACCCTGACGCTGCTGATCAATGAGACGCTGCGTACCCTGCTGGCAGAGAATCAGGATTATCTGGTGGCGCTGACTGCAGGTCAGGCACAGCTGCCCAATACCTACAGTCTTTTCGGTGAGAAGGGTTTTACGCCTCAGAGCGGCAGTATCTACATCATCGAGGACAGTCAGATGGACATCGGTCTGCTGGACGCCGTGGAGCGGAACCTCAACCGCATCTTCGCCATCATCTGCGACTATCTTCAGTGGCATGATGAGGCGCTGGAAGCCAGCCTGAATCCGCCGCCTCCCGCTCCGGAACCGGAGGAAGTGGAGATTGCCCAGCCTGAGCAGAAGAAGCGCAGCTTTATTAGGCGGATCATCGATGCCGTCAGGAGCTTCCTGCGAAGGCTCTTCGGCAGGAAGCCGGTGGAGGAAGAGGAACCCGAACAGACACCGGAAGAACCGGAAGCGGCAGAAGTGCAGCCCCAGCCCGGACAGCCTGCCGAACCGGAAACACAGCCGGAAGAAACTCAGCCGGAACAGACACAGGTACCGATGCAGTCTGTCAGCTGGCATGCGGCGGAGCAGCAGGATGCTGCCGGTGGCGACACGGTGGAGTACGAACCGGAGGAAGCGCGCAAGTGCAGCGGCCCCATGTTCGTCCGACAGCCCTACCATAAGCGGTTCTATCTGCTCTATGGCGGCGAGGAAATCCCCGAAACGCTGAATATTCACGGTGTTCAGGAGATGCTGGCCGCCCTGGGTTACAACAACAGCGCCCTGACCCAGGCCCGGCGGGGCAAGGATGTGGCAGGAATGCTGGAGCGCAGCTTTGTGCCCAACCGTGCGGGTGTTCATTACTGTGACTTCTGCGGTACGGAGCTGACGGGTCTGGAGTATGATGTTCTGGGTGACGGCAGAGAGCGCTGCGCCAACTGCAGCCGCACAGCCGTGAAGAATCTGGACGAATTCATCGCCCTGCATGACGCGGTGCTGCGGAATATGAAGACCTTCTTCGGTGTCCGGATCAATGCGCCGGTCCGGGTGCAGATGGTCAACTCCAAGAAGCTGCACCGGAAGCTGGGACACACCTTTGTTCCCACCGGCAAATTTGACGGCCGGATTCTGGGAGTTGCGATCCGGGACCGGAACGGCTATACGATTCTTCTGGAAAACGGCGCGCCCAGACTTCAGGCGACTTTGACAATGGTTCATGAAATGACCCATATCTGGCAGTACCTGAACTGGAACGACAAGGAGATCCTGATGCGCTACGGCAAGGAGCAGAATCTGGAGATATACGAAGGTATGGCCAAGTGGGTGGAGATCCAGTATGCGTATATGCTCGGCGAGATCGAGACCGGCAAGCGGGAAGAACTGATCACCCGTGCCCGTGACGATGTCTACGGCCATGGTTTTGTGAAATACGCAAGCCGCTATCCGCTGATCATCGGCCCCAACAAGGGCGGCAGTACGCCTTTTGACGATCCCAGGAAGCCTCTGTAACAGACTGAGCGGGCGAACAGAATTTCTGTTCGCCCGCTTTTTCTGCAGAAAAAACCAGTCCCGGATGTTTCCAGGACTGGTTTTTGTTATTCGGAACCAACGATGGAGTCGACGTGTTTGATCTTGTTGGGCAGTTCATCGTAGGGAACCAGATTGTTGTGCAGCTTGGCCAGATCATTGCGGGAGGATTTTTCGATGGAACCGCTGTAAATATAGCCTTCAGAACGCATATATGCATTCCAGCGGCGGTGCTCCAGACGCTCCAGTGCATCCCGCTCCTGATCGGTCAGCTCGGATTCCTTCTTTCCCGCCCAGGGCATACCGCAAACCTTTCGCATCTCCAGATGGATGGCTGCGGCGATGGAAGAATGGAAATTGAATTCGTAAGCCCAGAACTCACGCTCGTCGCCCCATTTCAGATGCCGCTGTAGGGCAACCTGATAGAGCTGGCTGTCGACAATGTTTTCTGTGCAATAGGAGGAGCGAAGATCGCCGATGAAATGGATATCATAGGAATGGCCGCGGTAGTCGGTGACAGTTTCCAGGATCTTTTTCTTGGAAGTAGAGTAAAGAATGGACTGAATATAGGGGTGGATGCCTTTGCGTTCACTGAGCATCCGCATGGTGATGGCGGTCTGGGTGTTTCGGGAATCGTTGCCCAGTGCCACAAATACATAGGTGATCCGGTCAATAGCCTGGATCTTGCGCTGGAAGTCCATGGTGCTTACATCCACACCGGGGTGAACCGCGATATGATAGTGGGCCTCGCCCTCTTCCCGGGTGCCGTTTCGCTCCGGTGCCATCAGTTCCGGGCACTGAAGTGTGAGCTTCTCCAGCGCGAGGGGATCCTTGTCAAAGGCATTGATCTCAAGGCGATAGCCGTCCATCTGACACATCCACGTCAGCGCCTTCAGCATTTCGGTGCCATGTTGTCCCATGCCGATCAGAACGGCGGAGATCAGCTTTTCTGGATTTCCGTCGTCCGCAGCGTGCCGGAAGATCTCGCCGCCGGTATGATACAGGCTGTGGTCGATCAGACTGCGGACAGGATTGATCCGCCGGACCCGCATGCCGTCGCCGGAAATCGCACTGAACAGCATTTCGCTTTCGGCGCCGGAGGCGAAAATAAACAGGCGGAAATTCTGCTTGCTTCCATAATGGTCCACCAGCTTGACGGACTGCTCGATGTTTTCAGCCTCGTTTTCGCCGATGGCGAAGAGGTATACATTCCGGCTGTCCCGGTGCAGATCCCAGTTGATATCCACGATATCTTTCCTGAAGCAGATGGCTTTCAGCTCTTTTGCCATCTCCCGCAGTTCCAGTGCGTTTTCTTCCTCCTGGTCAAATACTTCGGTGAAGACAATGGTGCTGCGGCGGCTGCCTTCGCGGATGCTGGAAGCCAGCGCTAGGGAACGCTCGTTCAGTTCCGAAAAGACATACAGGTCGGAACGGAAACTCAGAAGCAGATCCCGGTAGGCGGTGACGTTTTTGAAGAAGGACAGGATAAATCCGAAGGTCAGGATCGGACCCAGAACGTATACAATGGCAGCTGTGGCAGAGAAAGCATCGGCCATGGCCGGAGCCAGACCTGCGGTAAACTCGTCGATGATCACAAAATCGCCGTCCAGCACAAACAGCCGGATTACAGTATGGACGGAGATCAGCAGCGTCTTGAGGAGATTTACCGGGCCGGGGCCGAACTGCTGGCCGTAAATCGGGAAAAACAGAGCCAGAGCGGAAAGAAACACTGCAGCCGGCAGCCAATTGGCGGGGGACAGGAGGCGTCCGCGCTTATAGGGCATTTTATAGAGAATGAAGGCTCCGGCAAATCCTGCCAGAAGGAATGCCAGAGAAATGCCCAGGCAAATATCGGTTGTCATGTTGCAATTCCTCCTTTATTCTTCCAGCAGACCGTAGGCAGACTTCTGTTCTTCGGTCAGTTCAAAGCTGCCCAGGACTTCCTTTGCCTTTGCGGTCAGTTCTGCGAGGGTATAGCGGTCGTAGGCGCAGAAGCCGAGGTTATCGATGTTCTCGGATTGGAGAATGATATCGTCCTGGTTGGGCGCGTAGGCAACAAAATTGGAAATATATGTACGGTTTTCCCGGGTGCCGCAGTCTATGATGTTTGCCAGACCAAACAGATTGAGGATCAGATTTCCGTCATCTGTAAAGGTCCAGGTCAGTCCGGAGGGATCACTTTCAATATTGGAATAGAATGAGCTGTAGCGATGCAGGCTGGTTCGGGACAGATAGGTTCCGTCTGCTTCATACCAATAGAGGTATCCGTCATCGCACAGCGCGAGAATCTGATCCCCGTGGACGCAGAGGGCACCGGCTTTCTGTGCACCCAGATCGATCCGAAGGCTTGCGTCGGCTGCCCAGGATCTCAGCTGAATCTCGTTGCCGCAGCTCAGCAGATACTGGCCGTCACCATATGGTTCGGATGTCGGACGGGACGCAATGTCATTCATCAGTGTGCGGACTGCTCCTGTATGGAGATCCACTTCATAAATCGCCGCATTGGTGAATTCCCAAATCAGCGCGTGATCGTCGGTGGCAGTCAGAACGACCGTTTCCTGAGAGGCCCAGCCGCTGGTTTCAGCTTCGGCGCAGATGGGCCAGTAATCGGTCTTTTCCGTCTGCAGATTCATGCGGATCAGGTATTTCTGATTTGGATCATAAGATTTGACGCAGTAGAACAGTTCCTGGCCACGCAGATAATACTGGCCGGAATGGCTGATCAGCAGATCATCGATCCACTCCGGGAGGGGCAGACGACGGCTGCTGCCGGTGTGTGCGTCATAGGCGACAAGCTCCGAATCAGAATAGATGCACCACAGCGTTTTTCCGTCATCGGAGAATCCCAGTATTTCTGTGTTGAAGGCATAATCCCCTTCCTCTCCGTCCTTCCATAGAAGCTCCTGGGTTTCTGTATTGAACATGGAAAGCATGGTATAGGATTCGACGGCAAGAAGATCATCGAAAGAGGTACACGAACGCATTGAGGAGCTGCCGGTAAAATTGGAGAAATGCTTCCAGTTTTCATCCCGCTCGTAGCGGTAAAGAACGATTCTGGAATCCAGACTCTCATTGATGTATGCGGTATTGTTAATATCGACTTCGCCGAAATTCAGTTCATCCGGCATATATTTGATGACACCGAAGAAATTGTCATCATACCGGTAGATACCCATGGTGCCGTCACGCAGCATGATTCTGGTGTGTTCTTCCTGAACCTCCGTCCAGATGGGGCCTGCATTGGCCTTGTTCTGGCGCAGGATTTCTCCGGTGGCGCTGTCCAGGACGCACAGAGTATCATCAATCTGGCACATGATACTGGAGGTATTGGGGATCGGCTCCAGGGTGTTGCACAGACCGGTGGTGTGGGAAATCGTCTCCGCTTCCCATAGGATCTGACCGTTTCGACGGTCCAGACACAGGATGCGGACGGGAGCGGGGGTGATGAATACGGCATCGGCCATATACCCATTGCTGAATGCGATTTCACTGGTGGCCGCTACCAGGGGATTGCCCTCGTTGGTATAGCCCGAACAGGAGATGAAGCAGTCGCTCAGCAGGATGGGGGAGGTGCAGGCACCGGTAGTCAGATCCACGGTTGAAATATGGTAATCAGCAAATTCCTGAATGGATTTCAGTCCGATGGTGGTGACATCCGGATAAGAATCCGAGAGGAAAGAAGGAAGACCGGGATCATCAGCGGTCAGAGAAAACTGAAGCGGATCGCGCACTTCCTTGCCGGTATCCGGATCCAGAAAGTGGATGGTGTTCAGGTAAGGAGCGAAAAAGTCGGTTCGCTCGCTTTTCATGACCATGAGAATGCTGCGCTCATTCAGCAGAGCAGCATCATGGTATCCGGATTCGCTCCAGACAATGGTGCCCTCAGGTGTGGAACAGACAAGCCTTTCATCGTAGGAATCGAAGGTCAGCATATTTCCGGAAGCGGTCTGCATCATCTGGTCCGGTTCGAAATCAAGATTGAGCGCGCTGCGTTTTTGAATCGTCTCCGTATCCCATACGGACAGAACGTTGCGTTCGTCCAGGACATAGATATGCCTGCCGTCATCGGTTACATCAAGATCCGAGATCAGAGCGTCGCATTCAATGGAACCAACGGCGACATATTCCTCCTCGACCCGGTAAATACCAACTGCGTTGGCCAGCGCTGCTTCCGCCGCGGCAACATAGGGGCGCTCGCCCTCGTATTCCGGCAGGGCTTCCAGGGCCAGGGCAATGGCGGTCAGACGGTCGCCGTCGTCCAGAAGCTCCGCGGATGCGTTGGCCAGGAACATGGATTGGTTTTCCAGCGCCTGATCGTAGTTGTTCTGGATCTGAATGTTGGCATCCTGCAGCCGCTCGTTGGCCTGCTGGATCTGCGTATTTGAATAGATGAAATAACCCATGAAGCACAGGGAAATGGCCAGGGCAGTGGAGAATGCCGCGATCATCCGGCGGGTACGGTACTGCCGTTCCCGCTGACGAAGTTCATTGTAGCCGCAGTTCAGCAGCGCCGCAGCCAGCCGGGGCAGTTCCTCCCGCTTGGCGATGCGGTGCTTCATCCGCCAGTCGCAGGATAGCGGTTCGATGGGGACGGTTACAGTTTCGCCGGTGACGGGATCCGTCTTTTCCTCGCTGAGGAGGATCTCCGGGATGGTGTCATAGGGTTCGCCGTTGACAAGAACGGTCAGAACTTTGCTGCGGTCATGGGTCTTCAGGAAAGTTTCGATCTCCCGCTGGACCCAGGTGGATTCTTTGGTGTGGGTGGAGCAAATGACGATCAGATAGTCGGAATTCTCCAGCGCCCGGGTAATATCATCAGTCAGATTGCTGGTGATGGGCAGTTCTTCCTTATCCCGGAACAGACGGGTGATGCCTTTGCTCTTCTTTCGAATGGCCTTGGGGACTTTATAGTGCTCCAGGGAGCGATGGATCTCCGCGGCAACCCGAATGTCATCGGGATGATGCCGGTAGGAGATAAACGCATTGTAATGGATATCCATGGCTCTTCCTCCAGTTTCTTTTTTCTCCACTTTACTATACCACAGCTGGGGAAAGAGTGCAAGAATCTTCCAAAAATGAAAGGGCGGTCCCGCGAAAGCGGGACCGCCGGTAACTGCATCAGCAGCCGAAACCGCAAATCTGGCTGAGAATCTGCCAGATGGAGCTGCAGTTGCTGCCGCAAATATTGCCGCAGGAGAAGAAGAACATCTTGCCGACCTCCTTTTCAGAATTTGTCTCGCGAGGACAATGGGATTGTAACTGATTTGTTACTATTTATCAAGCTGTAAATACTGGAAGAGTTGCCAAAACACCGGATGGATGGTATAATGGGGGCAAAATCGGCACCATGGAGGCGCGCTATGAACTACCGGAAAGACAAATATGGAAATGAGCTTTCAATCCTGGGATTCGGCTGTCTGCGGTTCCCGCAGAAACTGGGCAGGATCGATATGGAGGAAACAGAGAGGGAGATCCTCCTGGCAGTTGAACAGGGCATCAATTATTTTGATACTGCCTATATCTACACCGGCAGCGAAGCGGCGCTGGGTGAGATCCTGGAAAAGAATCAGATCCGCAGCAGGGTGAACATCGCTACAAAGCTTCCCCATTATCTCATCAAGAACCGGGCCGGTTTGGACAGGGTATTTGAAGAAGAACTGAAGCGCCTGCGTACAGACCATGTGGAATACTATCTTATCCATATGCTCAATGACATTGATGCCTGGAAGCGGCTTCGGGAGATGGGCATAGCGGAGTGGATCACAGAGAAGAAGGCCAGCGGCGCCATCGGTCAGATCGGTTTTTCCTATCATGGCAATACGGATATGTTCATCAGCATCGTGGATGCTTACGATTGGGATTTCTGCCAGATTCAGTATAACTATCTGGATGAGCATGCCCAGGCGGGACGGCGGGGACTGCACCATGCCCACGCAAAAGGCCTGCCGGTGATCATCATGGAACCTCTGCGGGGCGGCAAGCTGGTGGGAATGCTGCCGGAGAAGGCGAAACAGATTTTTGCTGACTACAAGGTCAGGCGCACACCTGCGCAGTGGGGCCTGCGGTGGCTGTGGAACCAGCCGGAAGTGACTGTGGTCCTGTCCGGGATGAATTCCGAGGCTATGGTCCTGGAGAATATCCGTACTGCCTGCGATGTTCGGGTGGGCGAGCTGGGATGCGAGGAAGAAGCGCTTTATGCCCGTGTTGTGAAGGCCATCAATGAGAATACCAAAGTCGGATGCACCGCCTGCGGCTATTGCCAGCCATGTCCCAGGGGGGTAGATATTCCCGGTACCTTTGCCATCTACAACCGCTGGTACGGAGAAGATAAGTTTGGCGCATTCAAGGAATACCTGAAGTGCACCACGTTTCGCAAAAACTCCACAGCGGCATCCAACTGTATCGGCTGCGGCAAATGCGAGAAGCATTGTCCCCAAGGGATTCAGATCCGCCGGGAACTGAAGGAAGCACGCAAGGCCCTGGAGGGGCCGCTGTATCAGATCTGCCGCAAGGCTGTTGGCTGGTTCGCGCATTTCTGAGCAAAACAAAACCTGCACCGCGTTGAAGCGGTGCAGGTTTTTATCATTTTTGAAGCATCATCCCAGAATGGCCTTCAGGTCTTCTTCGGGGGTGGTGATGGGGGCAATGCCGAATTTCTCCACCAGGAAGTTCAGAACGTTGGGGGAGACGAAGGCGGGCAGCGTGGGACCGAGGCGGATGTTTTTGATGCCCAGATGCAGCAGCGTCAGCAGAATGCAGACGGCTTTCTGCTCATACCAGCTCAGGACCATGCTCAGGGGGAGATCATTGACACCGCAGCCGAAGGCATCGGCCAGCGCCACCGCGATCTGGATGGCGGAATAGGCATCGTTGCACTGGCCGATATCCATCAGGCGGGGCAGACCGCCGATGGTGCCCAGATCCAGGTCGTTGAAGCGGTATTTGCCGCAGGCCAGGGTCAGAACGACAGTGTCGGCGGGGGTCTGCCGGACAAACTCCGTGTAGTAGTTGCGTCCGGGACGGGCGCCATCGCAGCCGGCAACCAGGAAGAAATGACGGATGGCACCGGCCTTTACTGCGTCGATGACAGTTCCGGCAACGGACATAACGGTATTCCGGGCGAAGCCGGTCATGACTTTTTCGCCGCCGTTGATGCCGGGGAAAGTCCTGTCCTGTGCAAAGCCGCCCAATTCCAGTGCCTTTTCAATGATGGGGGAAAAGTCTTTCTCGGCGCCGATGTGGGTCATTCCGGGGAATCCAACCACTTCAGTGGTAAAGACCCGGTCTGCATAGCCGGCCTTCGGCGGCATCAGGCAGTTGGTGGTGAAGAGAATGGGTGCGGGCAACGCGGCAAATTCCTTCTGCTGATTCTGCCAGGCGGTGCCGTAATTTCCCTTCAGATGGGAGAACCTTTTCAGCTCCGGATAGGCATGGGCGGGCAGCATCTCGCCGTGGGTGTAGATGTTGATGCCGCGGCCTTCGGTCTGCTCCAGCAGGAGCTTTAGGTCATACAGGTCATGGCCGGTGACGACGATGAAGGGACCCTTCTCAACGGTCAGGCTGACTTCAGCAGGCTGGGGATGGCCGAAGACTTCAGTATTGGCCTGATCCAGCAGGGCCATGCACCTGAGGTTCACTTCGCCTACCTCCATTACGATGGGGAGCAGGTCGCTCATGCCGTAATCATCCATGCCGATGGCGATCAGAGCTTTGTAGAAGAAACTCTCCACAGCCTTGTCGTGGTATCCCAGTACCGCAGCATGGTAGGCATAGGCAGCTACACCACGGATGCCGAAGAGGATCAGGCTCTTGAGAGAGCGGATGTCCTCATGGGCTTCCCAGAGGTTCTTCAGGTCATAGTCATTGTTTTTGCCGCAGGGATTGGCGCAGGCAAAGCAGTCGGGGACCATTTTCTTCTTTTCTGCCTCCACCCGGGCCATCAGCGACAGAAGTGCGTCGTTATCGAAATTAACATTGGTCAGTGTGGCAAACAGGCCTTCGATGATAACAGCGGTGGAAGAATCGCTGATCAGATGCTCATTGCCGTCGGTGGAACGGGCGAGACCGATCAGGCTTCCAGTCAGCTGGTCCTGCAGCTGCGCAGTATCAGCTTTTTTACCGCAGACGCCCATATTACCCGTGCAGCCTGTGCATTTCGCAGTCTGTTCACATTGAAAACAAAACATATTTATATTTCCTCCTATATTACATGATTTGACCATCGGGACTGATGGTGACGATATTCAGGGGGATATTCTTGCCGCACTGCTCCAGAGCGGTCTTAACGGCGAAGGCGAGGCCTCCGCAGCAGGGGACGGTCATTCGGGTCAGAGTGACGCTCCGGATGTCATTGTTCGCAAAGATCTGGGTCAGCTTCTCGGCGTAGGGGACGCCGTCCAGCTTGGGGCAGCCGATGAGGGTGATCCGGTCCCTGATGAATTTGTCATGAAAATTGCCGTAGGCATAGGCGGTGCAGTCCGCAGCGATCAGCAGATCCGCGCCGTCAAACCAGGGGGCGTTGACGGGAGCCAGCTTGATCTGGACGGGGAAGTTTGCCAGCCGACTGGGAACCTCCGGGGCGGCGGGGGTGTCGGCGTGCTTGACTGCCTGACAGGCGGAGCCGGGGCAGCCGCAGGGCAGCTTCTCTTCTTTGACTTTCTTGGCGGCGAGAACGGCAGCCTCGTCGTAGGCAGGAGCTTCCCGCTCCTCGAAGGAGATGGCGTTCATGGGGCAGGCGGGCAGACAGTCGCCCAGTCCGTCGCAGTAGTGTTCGCGCATCAGCCTGGCTTTGCCGTCCACAATGTCGATGGCGCCCTCATGGCAGGCTTTGGCGCACAGGCCGCAGCCGTTGCATTTTTCTTCGTCAATTTTAATGATTCTTCTGATCATGCTACTTCCTCCTTATTGCGCTTCTGCAGCGCGGCGATCTCCATCATATGATTGTACATTTCTTCACCAACGCACTTTTTGGCGTATTTGCACCACTGGACACAGCTGAGGGTGTCGTTATAGGCCACGAAACCGCAGTTGTCGCAGGCGACCTCGGTATCGATGGAGAACAGTTCGATGATACTGCCGCAGTTGGGGCAGACTTTCTCGTGAATGGTGGGAGTACGGGGCTTTCCCTGGCAGCCTTCAAACATCATGGTAATACCTCCTTGTCAATACGTCATGTGGGAAACCGGGCAGAAGTCCGGTGCGGCAATCTCTTTTGGATTGCTTTCTTGACTTTGTGGCTTTATCATACTATACTGAAGGCAGAATGTATGTTGAAATTTCAACAGAAGGTGATGTTTGATGAAAGAGTATCATTCTGTTTTAGAGCGGTGTCCGCTGTTTGACGGCATCCGTCTGGAAGACCTCGGCGCTATGCTGGGATGCATCGGCGGACGGACGATTTCGGTGAGTAAGGGACAGGCGGTCTTTCGCGAGGGAGACGCGGCTACCCATGTTGGCATGGTGCTCAAGGGAGCGGTACAGATGGTCAGGGAGGATTTCTACGGTAACCGCAGCATCGTGGCGCATATCGGCCAGGCGGAGCTGTTTGGAGAGAGCTATGCCTGCGCAGGTCTTGCCGCGCTGCCCATCAGTATCGTGGCGGTGGAGGACAGTAAAGTACTGCTGATGGACTGCCGCCGGATCACGGTCAGCTGTTCCAATGCCTGCGCGTTCCACAGCCGGATCATTTACAACATGCTCCGGCTGGTGGCAAACAAGAATCTGGTGTTCGATCAGAAGATTCAGGTCACATCCAAGCGTTCCACCCGGGAGAAGCTGATGACCTATCTTCTGAATCAGGCAAAACTGCGCAACAGCGATGACTTTACCATCCCCTATGACCGGCAGGAACTGGCGGATTATCTGGAGGTGGAGCGCAGCGGCCTGTCCGCTGAGATCAGCAAACTGCGCAGGGAAGGTATTCTGGAAAGCGAGAAAAACCGCTTCCGGCTTCTGCAGAAATACTCGTAAGAACCGTGAATCGACGGAGGTTTTCAATGCCCGACGTGATGCTCACAACCCCAAATAACCTGCTGCAATGGATGAGAGTGTACTGCCTGTACCACGAGGCATTTCCAGCAGCGGAGCGCAAACCCTTCGGCATCATCGTCCGGATGCACCGGGAGGGAAGAAGCGATGTGTGGTGCGTAGAGAAAAGCGGACGGTTTTCCGGCTTTGCATCCACCATCAACGGGGACAAACTGATTTTACTGGATTACTTCGCTGTTGAGAGGAACTGCAGGGGGAAGGGGATCGGCTCTGCTGCCCTGGCGCAGCTGCAGCGGGTCTACGGGGACAAGGGACTGTTCGTTGAGATCGAAAGCACCCGGGAAGCGGGACCCGATCAGACCCGGCGGGAGAAGCGCAAACGCTTTTATCAGGCCTGCGGCATGGAGGAGCTTCATGTGGAAGCGGATGTGTTCGGCGTGAAGATGGAGCTGCTGGGCAGCCGGTGTGTTCTAGATTTTGAAGGCTACCGGGTCTTTTACCGGGACCACTACGGTGCGTGGGCGGCAAAGAATATCCGCAGTGTCCAAAGCCGGAAGAAGGACGAAAACAACAGAATCTGAAGCTGTCGCTTGTTTTTTTCCGAAGGTGCCGCTATAATAGATAATACCGAATTATGTGCAGAAAGGGGATGCCGCTTCCATGGCGCAGCACAATCATAACTGGGATGACCTGGGCAGAAGTATTCAGGACATCATTGACAAAGCGGTCAGTTCCCGGGATTATCAGAAACTCAATCAGACCATCCATCAGGTGGTGGACCGGGCTGTGGATATGGGAAGTCAGACGGTCCGCAGGGCTGTGGACAACGCATCCCGCACCGCATCCGTCCGAAACCAGGGGGCAAAACAGCCGGTGGAGGCCCGGAAGGATCTTCCGGTCCTTTATGGCAGCACCAACGGAAAGACCGCCGGAGGTATTCTCAAGATCGTTGGCGGCAGTCTGCTTGCCGGTGTTTCCTTTATGCTCTTCTTTTCCAGTCTGGTGTTTGACCTGCTGGTAGCCGGAGCCAGTATTCTGGCGCTTCCGGCGGTTCTGACACTGTTGGGATTGACGGGTGGAACAGTTCTGATTGGAAACGGCATCGGCAATCTGAACTTTGTCAGCCGATTCAAGATGTACCGGAAAACGCTGGGGCAAAAGACCCATTGCGCACTGGAGAAGCTAGCCCGCAGCGTGGGTAAGAGTGAAAAATTCGTCCGCAGGGAATTGCGGAAGATGATCGATCAGGGTCTTTTCCTGGAAGGACATATGGACCGGGAGCAGACCTGCCTGATCACCAGCGATGAGACCTACCGCTATTTTGAGCAGAGTCGGCTGGCGCTGGAGGAGCGGCAGCGGCAGGCAGCCGAGCAGGTGCAGAAAAAGGCGCACAATGCCGTTGACCCGCGGGTGCAGGAGGTTCTCGACCGGGGCAATGCCTTTGTGGCCCAGATCCGTAAGTGCAACGATGATATTCCCGGCGTGGAGATTTCCGAAAAGATCTCCCGCATGGAGATGATCGTTCAGCGGATTTTCGACCGGGCAGAGACAAATCCGGAAGTGATTCCGGATCTGAAGAAACTGATGGACTATTATCTGCCCATGACGGTGAAGCTGCTGAATGCTTACGCGGATATGGATGCCCAGCCCGTCCAGGGCGAGACCATCCTGGCATCCAAGCGGGAGATCGAGTCCACCCTGGATACGCTGAATCAGGCCTATGAGAAGCTGCTCGACGAGCTGTTTCAGGATACTGCCTTGGATGTATCCAGCGATATTTCCGTCCTGAATACCCTCCTTGCCCAGGAGGGACTGACGGAGGATGCATTTTCGAAAATCAGGAAACAGAACTGATAAGCGATATTTTTTCTGAACAGGAGAATGACTATGGAAGCTGAATTCAAGAACACCATTGAATCTGCCGCAGTTCCCAGCCTGACGCTGGAGCCGGATCTGGACAGCGCTCCCGTGCCCGCAGTGGTTCAGGAGCCGGAGACAAAGATCGCTGAACCGGTGCTGACACCCGAAGAACAGCAGATAATTGCCGACTTCGCTGCCAAGATCGATGTGGAGAACACAGCACAGATTCTGCAGTATGGCGCAGGTACCCAGAAGAAAATGGCTGACTTCTCCGACACTGCTCTGGCAAATGTCCGGACCCAGGATCTGGGCGAAGTAGGCGAACTGATCACCAGCGTGGTGGGAGAACTGAAGGGCTTTGATGCGGAGGAAGAAAAAGGACTGTTCGGATTCTTCCGTAAGCAGGCAGGCAAGCTGGAGAATATGAAGAACCGCTATGCCAAGGCCGAAGTCAACGTGGAGAAGATCGGCAACGCACTGCAGCAGCATCAGGTTCGGCTGCTGAAGGATTCCGCGGTGCTGGATAAAATGTATGACCAGAATCTGGCCTATTTTAAGGAATTGTCCATGTACATCCTGGCCGGCAAGCAGAAGCTCCAGCAGGTGCGGGATGGGAAGCTGAAGGAACTGGAAGCCACGGCACAGATGACCGGCCTTGCGGAGGATGCTCAGGCGGCCCGCGATCTGGCGGATAAGTGTAATCGGTTTGAGAAGAAGATCCATGATCTGGAGCTGACCCGCGCCATTTCCATCCAGACTGCCCCCCAGATCCGCATGATCCAGAACAACGACAATGTGATGGTGGAAAAGATCCAGACCACGCTGATGAATACCATTCCCCTGTGGAAGAATCAGATGGTGCTGGCGTTGGGCATTGCCCATTCTGCCGAAGCTGCCCAGGCCCAGCGTCAGGTGACGGATATCACCAATGCGCTGCTCAAGCAGAACGCTGAGAAGCTGCATATGGCCTCCGTGGAGACTGCCAAGGAAGCAGAGCGGGGAATTGTGGATATTGAGACCCTGAAAAAGACCAATGCACAGCTGATTCAGACCCTGGACGATGTGATGAAGATCCAGGCTGACGGTCGTGCCAAGCGTCTGGCAGCGGAAGCTGAAATGATGAAAATGGAGAATGACCTGAAAGTAAAGCTTCTGCAGATCCGCAACGGCGGTTGATGGCAAACAACAACAGCGTTGGAACCGAAGGGTTCCAATGCTGTCTGCGTCATAAATCAAAATACCGGAGTCCCATAAAGGATTCCGGTATTTTGGTCCGGGCGACAGGATTTGAACCTGCGGTATCTAGCTCTCAAAGGCGCAAGTTTTAATTTTTCTAAACTTTTATACTCCGTTTAGCAGTGTTTACTCCGGAAACTCGTCATTTCCGGAACTCTCCGTCCCATTGTTTCCGGGTGTTCGAATTCTGTCTATGGTCAAAAATGTGGTCAAATCCAAACGCTCCCCGAAGGCAACACCTTTCGGGGAGCGTTTTCTCGTTCTGAAGTGTCGTGATTGTAGCTTGGGATGGGAGATAAGTCAAGTCCTTTCTGTGTCCAAAACTGCACCGCCATAAACAAAGAAAAGGTGAGTCAGATGTCAATTCCGTAGGTTCCAGTAAGAGGATCCTGAAACATAGGAATCTGCGGTGGTGCGAAGGTAAACACTACGAACAGGAGCCCAATCAAGCAGATGGCGGCGAAAGTAAGCCAGGAATACTTGCATTGCAGACGGTCATTTTTGAATGCCCACCATTCAAAGAGAAAGACCAACGCTGCGGAGATGTAGAATATGGCAATGTTGATCCAGTCCGGGGATTTGCCGAACACACCGTTATAGGTGTAAAACAGCACCGGGATCAGCACCAGCCCCAGCAGAATCTCTGCTAGCTTGACGCACCAGTAGTTCTTTTGATCCTTGAAAAACAGCCGTTGAATCAGTGCAAAGAGAAACAGGGGCCAAAACAGCAGCTTCACATGCTCCCAGGTGGACTCGTTGACCCCCGAAAAGGGCGAAACCAGGATATTCCCGCCTGTCCAATCGTATAAAAAGTGCAGAATTGTGCCGCCAAAGGTAACCGCCGCAAATCCTGCCCACTGCCAAAGAACTGACCTTTGTTTCATAGCCCCACCTCGATGCGTTGATACAAGCAGTTTATGCAGAGCATGTCAAGAAAAGTCTTTCCGTGTGATTGCGGATGTGGTAGAATAGGGGAAAGGAAGTGATACCATGATCCAAAACTTTGAAGATTTTTGCCGGGAGCTGAATACTTGCGGCTTTTCTATGGGTGGCGGCAATGCCAAGGGCATTTTCGCGCTGATCGACTATGACTGGCTGAATCAGGATCTGCTGGACACCCCGGTGAAGTGGCACTGCGGTGATCCGGAAGTGGATCCATGGGAATGGCGGATGCGTGTTCTGGAAGAGCGGACGGATATTGCTTATTCCAAGGTGTTCTTCAAGACCAGCGGCTTTATCACCAGGGACTGGTATCCCTATTTCCATGCCGTCCGCAGAAACGGCGAGACTTTTGAGGAAGCCTATGAGCGGGGCGGCATCAGCCACACCGCAAAGCGAATCTATGATATCGTCCGGGACGGTTATGTGGCACTCCATGAGATCAAGGCACTGGGCGGTTTTGGTAAAGAGGATAAATCTCAATTTGACAGGGCGATGGTGGAGCTGCAAATGGGCATGTTCATCACCATGACCGGCCGCCAACAGAAGAAAAACAAGTACGGCATCGAATATGGCTGGAACAGCACTGTGTTCACCACCGTGGAGAATTTCTGGGCAGAGCGGGATTTTGAGATCCCGAAACTGGATGCCGGGGAAAGCTATGAGAAGATCAGAGGGCAGATCCTGTTGCTGAATCCTATGGCGGAAGAAAAGATTATTCGGAAGTTTATTAGAGGGTAATGGAAATGGTTGTTAGATATGCGAGATTTGAAGATATGAAGCAGTTGGGACACATCATGTCTGTTTCTTTCCGGACTGCTTTTGCGGATTATGTGTCGCAGCAGACTATGGATGCATGTGCGCAGGAAGATAACTGCGCTGCAATGCTGGAGGGCATCTATCGGGAAGGGAAAATGCACTTTCTGATTGGTGAGAACAGTGGTATGCTGGTTTGGCAAAAAGTGCAGGATTCCGCAGAAATCGTTGCCATTCATTCCTTGCCGGAAAGCTGGGGAACAGGCTTGGGTCACGCCATGCTGGAGGAAGCCCTGAATCAGATCGGCAATCAGCTTGTTTTTCTCTGGGCTTTTAAGGAAAACAAGCGTGCTCGCCGATTCTATGAAAAACATGGTTTCCGCTGGGATGGCTCAGAGCGAGTCAGCAAGTTTGACGGCGCATTGGAAGTACGATATGTAAAGGAGATATGAATCGCATGGCTTTTGATTTCAAGAAAGAGTACAAAGAATTCTATCTGCCCAGGAACAAACCTCAGATCGTGACAGTACCGCCTATGAATTACATTGCCGTTCGGGGTAAGGGCGATCCCAATGAGGAAGAAGGAGCTTATAAGGCGGCGATCGGTGTGGTGTATGCCATCGCCTACACCATCAAAATGAGCAAGATGGGCGACCATCGCATCGAGGGATACTACGATTTTGTAGTACCGCCGCTGGAAGGTTTCTGGTGGCAGGATGGTGTGGATGGCGTCGATTACACGGACAAGTCCGCATTCAACTGGATCAGCGTCATTCGCTTGCCGGATTTTGTGACTAAGGCGGACTTTGATTGGGCTGTAGCAGAAGCTACCCGGAAGAAAAAGCTGGATTGCTCCATGGCGGAATTCCTGACCATCGATGAGGGTGAGTGCGTCCAGATCATGCATCTGGGTTCTTTCGACGATGAGCCTGCAACGGTTGCTATCATGGATGCGTATCTGGAAGCTAACGGCTATGAAAATGACTTCTCCGCTACCCGTCTGCATCATGAGATATATCTCTCCGATGCCAGAAAGGTTGCGCCGGAAAAGTGGAAAACTGTTATTCGGCATCCGATTAAGAAGCGATAAAACTAACAGACCCAGGAGTGTACGCTCCTGGGTCTGTTGCTTACAGATATTCAATTTGCGTCAAATTAAAACAGGTTCATCTGTAGTATTTTGCAGGATTCCACAGCCCGGTCTTTGATTGTATCGTCCGGGCCGATGGTGCCGTAAAGAAGCGGTGAGGATGGATCGTGAAGCCGGAAATTTTTCTGGACGGCGGCGGAGTGATTGGCATAGCAATACTTGCATCCGTTCAGGCAGCTATCGTACATGCCGATATCGATGCTGGACATACAGCCACACTCTTCACGTTGATTCTTATCCTTGGACAGTGACATGGGTTGACTAATAATCCGTTCCAACAGCTCGCTGTCGATACAGTGCCCATGCCCGATGCCAAACCGGGATAGGTCAATAGCTTCTGCACAGGTTTCCAACGTAAGGTTGTACTTATTGGCGATATCCGAAAAGCGGACTGCCAGTTCGTAAATTTCGGATTCACCAAGGGGAGCAAACTGCTTGCCCAGATGACGGTACAGATCAACAAAACTGATGACACATTTGAGGGTATGACCGGAGAGCCGCTTCGCCAGTTCCTCGAAGTAGTGGATATGATACTCTGTGGTGTACTTGGGTGTCAGAATAATGGGATCATACCGCCAGATAATTCTCTCCGGGCCAATCTGACGGGAAAGCTTTTGAAAAGCGGGAGCGATCACATCGTCTTTGCTGGGGATGCCCGCTTCCAGATCCTTGCCATAGGCATTCAGCGTGAACTGAAAGTAAAATGGGTAGTCCTTCAGCAGATGCAGCTTATCCAGCATGGGGGTGGGATTCTTCGTCCAGAACACGATGCCGTCCACCACATCCGGGGCAAGAGAAATGCAGCTGACCTGTCGGGGATTCATGGGATTGCGGGTGCAGACGAACCCGGCTTCTAGGCGGCGGAAGAACCAGTTAGAATAGTAGGATGGGATATCTGTTCGCCTGCTGGCGCTGATGATCATGGAATCACCTCCATGAGATGAGTGGCAAAAGAATGGTGTCCTTCTTCGGTGAAATGAACACCGTCGAAGGTGAGTTCGATATTCCAGTGGCGGGTATCAACAAAGGGGATATGTAGCTTCTCTGCCAGCAGCTTGTATTCCTCTGCAAGGTGGATGGACTTGGCTACCAACTCGTCTGTGGGAACCCATGCGCCGCGCTTCACAGGTGGTGGTGCTACCAGCAGGATATGCTTACAGTGTGTGAGCAGCGGATTCAGAAAGGCTTCCATTCTGGTGGCGGTTTCCTTTACGGATGCATCTTGCAGTAGATCATTGGTGCCCAACATCACAAGGTAGATATCCACAGGCGCATACTCGGTCAGCAATCGGAGTGCATAGGGACTTCGTGGAATCTCCCGGCCGTTGGCACCGGCATTGATGCATTCGTGACCAGTCTGCTTCGCCAACAGGTCTACCCAACGATCATCGGCACCATAATGATCACCGAAGAAACCTCTGGGATCGTAGCCGTAAGTATTGGAATCTCCGAAACACAGTATCCGCACTGCTACCACCTCCGATGGTTTCATTATAGCACAGGCAATAGAAGACTGCAATTTGAGAAGCACAGTGCGGTTTGTTTCCGTATTATACTTTTTCTGCTGTGATTGCTGCACTCAGGATCAGATATGTTCCTGCAGTTCTTGTTTCAGTTTAACTTCCACCCGTACACCCTCAACAAACCCCGATCTCTGGTGGTCACGGCAGAGAGTACAGACCGGGTGGATAATTCTGTCCATCTCCCGGAGCGGCATACCATTCATCACCTGGTAGAGGTCGTTGCAATCCTGTTTTAGCCGCCCGTCGTCCATTGGGTTGGCTTCTGCGAATGCCTCGTAGAGCATGGAAAGAACCGAGTCACTGTTACCGACACCATGCAGAAGCAGGCGGCGGTGAAAATCGACCACCAGATCGGCAAAACCGATGCCCCGATGCCGCCAGAGGAGAAGAAGCAACACACCGACCAGAGCGGCTTCCAGCCCTACCAGCCCAAGCACCGAAAGCCCGGCACCGGCTGCGTGTACCAGATCAACGACCACCTCTGGGAGGGCAAATACTCCCCAGTCGGCGCTGACGGCAAACGAATTTCACAGAATGTCTACGCAAAAACCAAGGAGGAATGCGAGGAAAAACTGGCGGTCATGATTGAGGAAGTGAAGCAGGAGATTGCGGCGGAGAAAGATAAACTAAAAGCCGCTAATCAGTAAAGCGAAACACAAAACCGCCGACATCATGTAGATATCGGCGGGTAAATATTATGTGGTTGTTCTCAACCGCACTGAAGAATCAGCCAGCTGTTTTCAAAGTTCCGGGCAGCAAGATCCTCGGTGGTGATCCACAGATACAGACGCCCCATGTCGCCCCACATCATGCCGATATCCTCGTTGCTGTCGACCTGAAGCAGGAGATTCCAACGGGCTGCATTTTTGTCGAGCCCCCTGGATTTTGCGATTTTGTAGCCGTCGGGAGTGCCGCAGTTGATCTTGTGGGTCACATACTCGCATTCCAACTCCATACCGCTCTGGATAGGATCAGCATGGCCAAGAAGCTTATTGCTGAGTTCCGAGCTGTTTTCATCCAGCCACTCCCAATACTGATCCTGAAGATCATCGTCATCCGGGAAAACCAGATTATTGGTCAGATCACTTTCGGTCGAAGGCAGCTCCTTAACAGCTTCGAAGCACATCCGGGCACTGCCGAAAAGCATGCCGTTGTCATCCTCTTCCAGATCAGCAGGGGCGTCTTTCCGAGAGAGGGCGGCGGGGTCTCCGTCGTAAAAATACACCTTCCAGCCATGGTCGTCCTCGGGATTGAAACCCCAGGGCATCCCATCGGGGGAACAGTCGTAGAAGAAATACAGCATGCCCCGTTCCGGTAACTTATGTTCCAGATCAAAAGGGGCCACCTCTGCGAAGTTGATTTGCGCAATGAAGCTCATGGGGATATCCACCAGGTCCATTCGGAACCACTCCATATCGGCGGGAAGGTCCGGGTGACCGCCAAATTTGGAGGAACCCAGGGGGATATCGTCCTCGTCCTGAATATTCAGGGTAATCTGGACGGAATTCTTGGCAAGGGGAGCAAGTGCATTGAAATAATCAGACAGGCCGCACTCACGCATATCTTCTCTAATTTCTTCCAGTGTTTTCATAGAGATCTCCTTTCGGCGGGATGAATAATGATAATCACATTTTATCACGACAAATAGCAAAGCACAAGACGAAAGAAGCTCCTCAAAGATCAAAAGATGAGTCGCTATAAACAAAGAAAGACCGTCAGCGCTTTTGGCTACGCTGCGGTCAAATATTCTGCCCCGGATTCAAGGGGAAACAGAAGGGAGATTGCCCAGGTTGTTGTTTTCGCTGCCGTCGGGGATGGACTTGAGGTATTCTGTATCTCCACGATGAGCAATACCAACACCGGCGATCTGTCCCTGTTTTGCCATATCCACCGCCTGCTGTTTTTCTACAATGGAATTGTCAGAAAGCTGATACCCGGTGATTCTGCCGCCCTCCTTCACAAGACCTATGATCCGCTTAGCGTTGGAATTTGCCTGCGGGATTTGATCCAATGTGTTCTTGACGAGATTATGATCTTCCATTTTGCATTACCCCTTTCGAGCGTAGTATTTACACGCTCAAAAGGTGGTATGCAATAAACAAAGAAAAGGGCTGAAGCGATGATCCTCGCCGCCGAAAAAGCATCATTCTGAAGTGGTCAGGCAAAAGACACTTGGAAATTAGAATGACATATACTATCTTCTGTAAAATGGGAATATTAAACTCAAGAAGATTCTGGAAACTCCAAAAATAAGAAAAAGAACTTATGTGGTCGGTCACTACTGGTGGATACAGAAAACATAACAAAAGTTAATAAAACGGCTGATTTCGTGAGAAATCAGCCGTTTTTGTTGGTCCCCCGACAGATGATAAATCCGAACTATCCAGTTTGGAGAAAGGGACGGTTGTAGTCCCTTCCTTGTAGTTAAAAGTAATGACAATGTACTCGTCATAGACTGTAACGGAGTTTACAAAACCGTCAATCAGTCTGCG
>JAGAUY010000094.1 GCA_017620525.1 Oscillospiraceae bacterium
GATTTCTATTGCTATGGAGAAAACACCATCGTGCAGGTTGCGTCAGGTCGCTTCGGCGTCCACAAGGACTATCTGGAAGCTGGCGCTGCCATTGAGATCAAGATGGGGCAGGGCGCGAAACCCGGCATCGGCGGACATCTGCCCGGCTCCAAAATTGTGGGAGACGTCTCCCGCACCCGTATGGTGCCGGAGGGGGCGGATGCTATCTCGCCTGCTCCACATCACGACATCTATTCCATCGAGGACCTGCGTCAGCTGGTGTATTCCCTGAAAGAAGCCACCGAGTACCAAAAGCCCATCATCGTCAAGGTGGCTGCCGTTCACAACATCGCCGCCATTGCCAGCGGCATTGCCCGCAGCGGCGCGGATATCATCGCCATTGATGGATTCCGCGGCGGTACCGGTGCAGCTCCCACCCGTATCCGGGACAATGTAGGTATTCCCATTGAGCTGGCTCTGGCAGCCGTGGATCAGCGACTTCGGGATGAGGGGATCCGCAATCAGGTTTCTCTGATTGCCGGAGGCAGCATCCGTTCATCTGCTGATGTGGTCAAGGCCATTGCACTGGGTGCGGATGCCTGCTATATCGGGACTGCTGCGCTGGTAGCCTTGGGTTGTCACCTGTGCCGTACCTGCCAGACCGGTAAGTGCAACTGGGGCATCGCAACACAGAATCCCGAGTTGGTCAAGCGACTGGATCCCGAGGAAGGAAGCCGGCTCCTGATCAACCTGCTGACGGCATGGAAACACGAGATCAAGGAACTGATGGGCGGCATGGGCATCAACTCCATTGAGGCGCTGCGCGGAAACCGGCTAATGCTGCGGGGGATTGGACTGAATGAAAAGGAACTGGAGATTTTGGGCATCTCTCATGCCGGAGAATGAGAAAATTTATAGTTTTCTCGTTGATTCTGCGTGTAGAAATGCAAAAAGAGGTGTGGTATAAATATGCATGTTAAAGCAGATAATCTGGATTTTTGCTGTCTGAACCGTGCGCTTCAGACAGCAAACGAGGACTGTACTGTTTCCGGCTGCCTTGGGCAAAGATTTATTGCAGCAGGCATGGGGGATCGGCACATCTTGATTTCGGGCATCCCTGGGAATGCACTGGGAGCCTATCTGAACGGTGCGAGAATCGAGGTCACTGGAAATGCGCAGGATGCCGTTGGCGATACCATGAACAGTGGCACCATCATCGTTCATGGAAACATCGGCGACGCGGCAGGATATGCCATGCGCGGCGGCGAGATCTATGTAAAAGGAAACGCCGGATACCGTGCAGGTGTTCACATGAAAGCTTACGGAGAACGAGTGCCTGTGCTTGTGATTGGTGGCCGAGCCGGAAGCTTCCTGGGCGAATATCAGGCTGGTGGGATCATTTTGGTCCTTGGACTGAATACCGACGGAAAGCCCCTCGTCAGCAATTTCCCCTGCACAGGGATGCACGGCGGAAAGCTGTTTCTGCGGGGCGACTGCACGAAGATCCTCTTCCCGAAGCAGGTGACTGTTCACATTGCAGACAGTGAAGAGAAGAAAAGCATCCAGCCGTATGTTGAAGAATACTGCCGTCTGTTTGATGCGGATTTGGATGCGATCTTTGCATCCGAGTTTACAGTGGTTGAACCCGACAGCAAAAACCCATATAAGCAAATGTATGTCCTAAACTAAAGGAAAGTAGGTAGCGCTATGAAGTACTCAGCGGAAGAGGTCATGCAGTATGTCAAGGAGGAAGACGTTCAGTTTATTCGCCTTGCGTTCTGCGATATTTTCGGTGTTCAGAAGAACA
>JAGAUY010000095.1 GCA_017620525.1 Oscillospiraceae bacterium
CTGTGCTTCGGTCTGGGCAATGCCGCCCACATTGCGCATCTTGGTGTAGAGGAACAGGTTTTTGAAATAATGGCTCTCATCAATGAAGAGCCGGTCCACACCCAATTCCTCAAATGTCACCACGTCATCCTTGCGGCTTTGGTCGTTCAGCTTGTCGATTTTCAGCTGAAGGCTCTTGCGGGTTTTCTCCATCTGCTTGATGGTGAAGTTTTCCGCCTTCTGCGCCTTGGCCTCATTGATGCCCATCAGGATCTCATCCATCTGCTGTTCCAGAATGGCCCGCTGACGCTCGGCGCTCATGGGGATCTTCTCAAACTGACTGTGGCCGATGATAACTGCGTCATACTCGCCCGTGGCGATGCGTCCGCAGAACTTCTTGCGGTTCTTGGTTTCAAAGTCCTTTCTGGTAGCAACAAGGACATTGGCGGCAGGATACAGCTGTAAGAACTCGCTGGCCCACTGTTCCGTCAGGTGGTTGGGAACCACGAACAGGGACTTCTGACACAGGCCCAGTCGTTTGGACTCCATAGCGGCTGCCACCATCTCAAAGGTCTTGCCTGCACCCACCACATGGGCCAGAAGGGTATTGCCGCCATAGAGGATGTGGGCAATGGCGTTGACCTGATGGCGGCGCAGAGTAATTTCCGGCGTCATGCCGTTGAATGTGATATGGCTTCCATCGTACTCACGGGGCCTGTTGGAGTTGAACAGGATGTTATATGCCTTGCAGATGGTTTCACGGCGGTTCGGGTCTTTCCAAATCCACTCGGTAAAGGCTTCCTTCAACAGTTCCTGTTTGCTCTGGGCAATGGCAGTTTCTTTCTTGTTGAGCACCGCTGTCCTGCGTCCGTCTGCATCATACATATAGTCGAAGATGCGGACGTCCTTCAGGTTCAGACTGGACTCGATGATTTCATAAGCATTGATCCGCTTGGTGCCGTAGGTGCTGTTGGCCTTGACATTGCCACGGTCCTGGCTCTTGCCCTCGATTCGCCATTCGCCGGTGGATTTGGAGTAATGCACCTTGATTTTCCACTGAGCGCTGCGTGGTGTTCCCAGCGTTTCAAAGACAAACTGCCGGATATATTCAGGGTTGAGCCATGTGGCACCCAGACGCACGGAGATCTCGCTGGCCGTCAGATCCACCGGCTGCACTTTGGCAAGGGCATCTGCATTGATCTGAAAACGCGGGTCCTCTGCTGCCTTTGCTGTGGCGAAGGACAGCTTCTGCCGCACATTGCCGGAGAGATATTCATCTGCGGGCAGGTACTTGTCGTTGATACCCTCAGTGTAGTCCGGGTTCAGGAACACCACGCCGGTCAGTTCCGCGAACAGGGTATCCTCGTCCTTGCCGGTCAGCTGGCTCATATACTCCATGTCTACCCGCGCCTTTTCGCCAATGGACAGAGCCAGCGCCTCCACCGCAGTATCCACGCGCTCGGCTGGCTTGTGGCTGCGGATGGTGCGCTTGGTGAACAGGTCTGCCTTGCGCTTCAGTTTCCCGTCTTCGTCCAGAATTTCCAGAGAGCACAGCAGGAAGTAGGAACTGTCCTGGTCAAAGGCCATGGAGTTGCCACGGGAATTGATCAGTCCGTAGTCCTTGGTGTACCTGTCATACTTGGCGTTCAGCTTGGCTTGCTGTTCCTTAATTTCTTTTTCGGGAAGGTCCTCTGTCTGATACTCCAGAAGGGTGCGAACGCAGTCCCGCAGTTCGATCATGCCCTTGATGCGGCTCTCCGTGGTCTTGGAAACTTCTACGGGGTTCATTCTGCTGTTCTCACGGTAGTAAATCTTGCCGTCTACCAGCGTATAGGAAAAGTTGCGAACTGTGGGGTCTGCCGGGATGGACAAATCTTCCTCCTCCAAATCGTCCTCCCGTTCAAAGGTCCCGATTTCCCCGTGGATATTCTGGATGGCGTTGCTCAGCAACGCCTCCAGATCTTGATCCGCGTATGGAGCGCAGGTCGGCTCCGGACCGAAGGGGCCGGACACTATTTTCATCTCACCCAGAATCATGTCCGGATGGTCGATGAAATAGCTGTTCATTTGGATGCCGTTGTCATCTGTTGCAAGATGTACCCATTCCGGCTCAATATCCACCATGCGGTCACGCTTCTGGAGGAACAGAATATCCGATGTGACTTCCGTTCCCGCAGCGGCCTTGAAGGTGGTGTTAGGCAGTCGGATCGCGCCCAGCAGTTCCGCCCGCTGTGCGATGTACTTGCGGGTGTTGGAGGTGCGCTTATCCATGGTGAAGCTGGATGTGACAAAGGCGATGATACCACCGGGACGAACCTTGTCCAGCGTCTTGGCAATGAAATATTCGTGGATGGGCAGATTCAGCCGGTCATAGCGCCGATCCGCCACTTTGAATTGACCAAAGGGAACATTACCCACGGCAACGTCAAAGAAGTTGTCCGGGAAATCCATCTTTTCAAAGCCGCGAACGGAAACGCTGTGCCGCTGGTAGAGGTGACGGGCAATCCGTCCGGAAATGTCATCCAACTCCACGCCGTACAGTTTGCTCTCTGCCATGCTGTCCGGCACAAGGCCCAGGAAGTTGCCTGTGCCGCAAGCAGGCTCCAGTATGTTGCCCTGGGTAAAACCCATTTGGGAAATGACCTGATACATGGCGCGGATCACGGTTGGCGGTGTGTAAAACGCGGTCAGGGTGGACTCTCTGGCTGCGGCGTACTCTGTATCGGAAAGCAGGCTTTTCAGCTCTGCGTACCGGCTGTTGTGCGGGTCAAAGCAGTCTGCCAGACCACCCCAGCCGACATACCGTGCAAGGATCTCCTGCTCCTGTTCCGTAGCAGGCCGCGCATGGTCCGGATCATCCAACTGTTTCAGGGTCTTGATGGCCGCAATGTTGTTGGCGTAGCGTTCGCTGAGTGTTCCCGCACCGAGTGTATCATCTGTGATACGGTAGTTGGTTCCTCGTTCAAACAGCGGTGAGGTGGCGTCCAGCCGTTCTTTCTTTTTCGGCAATGGTGGTGCCAAAGGTGGAGGGGGCATCGGCTCCGCCTGCTCCGGAATCTTTTCTGCTGTGGGACGGTGAGCATGGAGCGCAGATTCGGCTTCATCCAGAGTATCAAAGCCGCCTGCGGTGGATGCGGCCTGTCCGGTTTCCTCGTCGTATCCGTACTGATTGAAGAACTTGCCGTTTGGCGCTTGTGTGATGGCAATGCGTTCATCATCGGTATGGTATTCTGCAACGGGTTCACTGCTGGGAGCTGGCACCGGCTCTGCTTCCGGCGCGGACCGTACTGGAGAAACCTCGCTCAATCGGATACCGGGATGACGGCCATTGAACAGGGAGTAACTGCCCTCCAGATATGCCGACAAATCCTTTTTGGCCTTTTCCATGAGGTCACGATGGCGTTCATTTTCTGGTGCGCCATCCAACGCAGCAGTCAGCGTATCCAGCATATCCCGCACTCTGACTGGATCGGACAACTGCTTCTGAATGGCCGGAACAGCCGCATAGTAATCGCTCTTGGGTGGGTACGGGTGTGGCATATCCACGGGAACCCCGTAGTAACCGAAGTAGACCGTCCGTGCCAGTTGATGGGCCTCATACTCCGGGATTTTGGCTATGGCATCCTCGCCGGGAAAGCGTTTTTGGGCAAGGAGCCGTTCATACTGCTTTACAACATTGGGGATGCTCAGGCGAACAGTATCATATTTCTTGCGCCCGTATGCGCGCTCCATCTCAAGGCCCTTATGAGTTTTTGTATATCCATAGCCATCACTATGACTGCCGCTGTATTCGCCAAAGCTACGCTTCACATAGTCCTGATGTTCCTGCCTGCTATGTGAGTTGCAGAAATGGGAATATACGGCCAGCCGACTTTCGATTGCCCCGGAAAGAAAGTGTTTGTCGATTTCATCTTGCGTGATGAACATCTTGCATTGCCGCAGGAAGTCCGGCTGTGCTTCAAAGATGCGTTCGGGATACTTCACTCCGCCCAAAACGCTTTCGATACGGTGAGTGTTGTACGCAGAGATGCGATAATTCATAACCTCATGATTTTCCTGAAATGCGGTCAGAAATTCATCATATTCCTGTGCAAGTGCAGAGAGGAATGGTTCATCTCTGGATTTCTCAGCCAGTGCATTGGTGCAGTCGGGGAATATACGGTGTTCATCGTAAATGGCGAGGGTCTTTGCAAATAATCCTTGCTCACGACCTTCTTTGGATAGATCCCGCGCTGTCATAATCATGGCATTAGCCATATCCACCAGCGCTTTGTCCTGTGCCTCGGCAAGTTCTCCGGCAGAAAGGTAGGTACCTGCCTCCAACAGTTCCAGAATTCGCTTCGCAGCACGCTCCCATGTGACGGTAGTGCGGTTGTAGCCGTCCCGAATGCTGGTGCCGCAGGCAAGGTGGATGCCGTCCTCCATAAACCACACGGCGTATTTGCGCCCATCGTATTCGATGCCGCGTCCGTTTTCTTTGCCAAACTCCCGTTTCAAAAACGCGATGGTTTCTTCTTCCGGGCGCTCCCGCATATAGAATGCTGCAATGCGGTTGGCGCTACCAAACTCGTTGCCGGCAGTGTAAAGCGTTTGGTCAATGACAGCCTGCGGCACTTCCTGGGGAGGAAACAAGCCGGTCTGGGCAGGCTCGTAGTCGTAAGACGGTGCTGCATCTCCCAATCCGAACAGGGACATTTGCTCTGCCATGACGGGTGCATTTTGCAGGCCCAGCTTGATTTTGTATTCGCCGCGCTCAATGAGGTTTTCCGTCATTTCGGTGATGACGCCCCATGAAAAAACGGACTCCGATGTGCGGGTGAGGAAACTGCCCTCCCACATCAGAAGTCCGTCTTTTTCTTTATGATAGCCAATGCGAACACCGTCCGTCAGAACCTCCACAAAGGTTTCTGTGTAAGCGTTCTCAATGAATGCACGGCGGTCCTCCATGCTCTTGTGGCTCTGGAAGTAGTTGAAGATCTCCTGCCTCTTGACCTTTCTGCCACCCTCGTCCAGAATGATGACTTCCATAAGGTGGGGATCTAAAAAAGCAGGAAGCGCATTTTCGTCGCCTCCTGCTTCTTCTGTGATTATGCGTAGATCAGGTCCTTCAGGACTTGCTCCTCCGCTGAATGCTTCAGGTTGTTCATCAGGCCCGTCCAGCGCATCGGATCGGCTTCCTTCATCTGCTCGGTCAGACCCTCGGCCTCCGCCATCCTCTGAACGCTCCGGCTCACCATCGTTTTGGCCGTCTGCTCGATCTCCGCCAGATGCTCCGTCAGGCGGCAACTGGTCTTCAGATTGGTGTAAAGCACTCTCCGGTGCTTCTTCAGATACTGTCGGCGCAGCTCCGCGTACTTGCCCAGATGTACCTCCGGTTCCTGGGGCATCAGCAGGTTCGGGATCTGGAATCCGTCCTGCATCCTGTAAGTCACTTCCATGCTCAACACTCCTTTCGTGGGTGGCTTTTGTTGCTTCTATGGCTGTATCATATTCTGCTTTTTCTTTTTTTGCAAAATTTTGCTCCTGTCGCGCCTGCATGACGGTCCTGCTGATCTCTCGC
>JAGAUY010000096.1 GCA_017620525.1 Oscillospiraceae bacterium
ACCTGCACCTCTGAATATAACGACAACGCAGTTCGGCAGATGATCGAGTGCATCAAGGTATACCCCACAGGAAAACTGGAAGTCATCTTCGCTGGTGGCTACACTGTCGCAGAACATATCGACCTGAAGAAAGGATAAGAAAATGGAAAACCAGAAAAAACAGCCACGAAAAGTGGTCGGCTACTTTCGGGTAGGAAACGAAAGTCAACTGGATACCGGTTGGCAGCAAGCCCACATGGAGCAAATTAAGAATGCACACCCTGAATATGATCTGGTAGGAACCTACTGTGATGTTGGTTGTTCCTCTGGAAAAATCCCGAAGGTGGCATTCATGAAGCTCATCGAGGATGCGCGTGACGGAAAGTTCGATCTGGTCATCACACCGTCCATGAGTAGACTGAGCCGAAATCCTGAAGTTTTCATAGACTGCGTCCAGAGTCTGAAACAGCTCGGTGTGGAGATTTACTTTGAAAATGAGATGTGTTCCAGTAAATCCATCGAGCTGGATCACATGATCAGCATTCATCGGCATATGGAAAAAATGCTTCTTGACAACCAGCAGGAAGATACCGATGATATAGATATCGAAGATTCTGAGCCTGTATCGGAAATACAGATGGGTGGTTAAGATGGCTGAACTAACATTTCAGAAATTCCTCAAAAATTATGTACGGCAGCTTTCTGAGCAAAACACTGTAAGTATCATCCGGCTTGCCGATGAAGCTTCCGGCACCAACTACCGGCTCCGGGAACCGCTCATGCTTTATGCAATGGTGACAGGTCAATCAGATAAGCTACTATGTGCGACAAAGGATGCCGATCTCTACAAAGAATATCATGGCATCCTGACTACATACCTGAAAGAGCAGGTAATGGTAATACTTGCCGAGGGAACCGGTGAGTTGCCTGAAAACTACCATAAGGTCTGGCGAAGCTATGTCAGTATCCGGGATCGCAGCTTGGGCGAACAAGAAACCATTGGCTTGATCCGGGAAAAGATTCATCGACTGCAAGAGAAACATGGCCTATCCATCCCTGAGATCCGAAACGCTATGGGACTGAAACCTGCAAAATACAATCGCTGGATCGTACATGGTGACTCCACAGCCGTGACATTAGCGGAGGCCCGGACAGCACTGAATGCAGTGACCGGACTAATCCAAGAGCAGCAGGCTCCCAAACTTCAATTCTAACCGTACACATATATTCGACTACAGCTCTGGCAACATGCCAGGGCTGTAGTTTTTTATTTAAGGAGGACTTATGTTTTATCGCGATTTTTACATCCAATTCTGCTACCTGAATAACCCCAATGCTAGAGATGAATCCAATAACCGCCGCTATGAGCAAAAGGAATTCATCTGCGATATCTTCGACAAGCTTGACTTCAAGGGCCTGCTGAGTCTGGACACCGTGAAGTTCACCGTTGGGGAAGATCTGAAGGACATCAGCTCCGCTTCTCTGGAGGGTGCCATCCGGGAGTACATCGACAACAACTACCCCAAGCTTACGGAAGAAAGAGAAAATACGGCAAATGTGGTTCTGCTGCAGTATGCCCAGATGATGCGTGACTTCGGCCCGGTGCATGAGAAAACCGTATTCTACTGCCGGGATGCCCAGTACCGTGGTACTCCTCTACGGGAGCAGGAGGATATGTGTCGTGCGATTATCAAGGTCGATCCCACATGGAACCTGGTAGGCTCCTATATTGACTACGACGGCTACGATCCTATGACCACTGAATCCTCCGGCCTGCGGCAGTTGATTTCTGCTATCCGGCACGGCGAGGTGGAAGTGGTGGTCTGCAATTCCATGGTAGATTTCACCGACAATGTCCGGGATCTGATCTACTTTATCGCCTTGGCAAAAGCC
>JAGAUY010000097.1 GCA_017620525.1 Oscillospiraceae bacterium
ACACCGGGCGCAATTTGTGCAATCTCCACTTTGGAGAGTATTCTGAGCAAGTATGGTTTCCATGTTCTGAACCGCACTTTGACCTTGTGCTGTGGTACTTGGGAGGGAGACTATAACTCATTTTCGGGTAATATTCTGATGGGCATTGCCCGACTGATTGTAGCCTACGAGGATACATTGAAGGATGAGATCTTTAAGGAAAAACTGGGCTGCGTTTCCACGCGCGAGCTGATCCGTTCAGCCAAGGAGCGAAATAATGGCTCCATGGGATATGCCGAGGCTATGCTCTCCTTCTACAACCGCAGAATGAAGCCGGGCCTGCCTTGGGGCAAGCTGTATTCCGCAAAATCGAAAGGCAAGAAGTATACGATACCTCCTGCCATGGCAGGTCAGGCCGGTATGTTCGAAGCCACCTATGATGATACCTTCGATGAAGAGCCTTTCGATGATACCGATGGCTCTGGATACTAATCACCATACTTGAAAGGAAATCTGAAATGGAAAATCAGAACAATAGTAATTTTACCATCGTCAGTATGGATGTGTTCGCCCAGGTTCTTAGCCAGATTCCCGAAGGGAAAATTATCCGTGTGTCCGATCTGATTCGTTTCTTCGAGAAGAGTTTCGGAAACCTGATTTATCTGGATTTCCCTGCCTATACGCAAGACCCAAGGTGGGAGCAGCTTCCATGGTGGCGCATCGTGGGTGAAGAAGGAGAACTTCTGGATGGTCTGCAAGGTTTGATGGAGCAGCAGGTCAAGTTCCTGGATACTTATCTGTCTGAGAAAAAAGTGAACAAAGACCATGCTGCCTTGATGCTGATGGAGATTCTTTCAGAGCGGGGGTTGGTGAATAAGGAAACCTTGCATGCTGCCAGAGAGAAACTTAACAGCATAACCGACTCAGCCAAAGCGGAATAAATACGATGACCATAACCCAGCGACCAAACGGATATTCATGGGCATATCTGGATCGGAACCGTCCTCGCAGGGCAGTGTTCTATGGTCGAGTCTCCACGGAGCATGAAGCCCAGCTCTCTGCTCTGGAAAATCAGATGCAGTGGTATGATGACCAGCTCCGCTACCATCCAAACTGGATGTTGGTGGAGCGGTACATCGACGAGGGAATCACCGGCACCCAAGCCAAGAAGCGTCCAGCATTCCTTCGAATGTTGGAGGATGCCAGAGCGGGAAAGTTCGATCTGATCGTAACCCGCGAGGTCTGCCGTTTCGCCCGAAACACGGTGGATACCTTGGTGACTACACGTGAACTGAAAACCATCGGCGTGGAAGTGTACTTTGTCGAGGATAATATTTGGACTTTGGACGGAGATGGTGAGCTTCGGCTCACCATTATGGCTACACTGGCCCAAGAGGAAAGCCGAAAGGTTTCTGAGCGAGTCAGAGCAGGTCAGCATGTCAGTCGGGAGAAAGGCACCCTTTACGGCAACGGCAATATCCTGGGTTACGACCGTGCGGGAGATACCTATGTGATCAACGAGGAACAAGCGGAAACCGTGCGAATGATCTTTGATATGTATCTGCATGAAAGCATCGGAACAGGAAAGATTGCACAACGCCTGACTGAACTGGGACGGCTGAACGCATCCGGGCTGAACAAATGGAGCCATGCCGTAATCGCCCGGATTCTGAATAATCAGACCTATATGGGTGTGATCGCCTACGGAAAATCCTACAGTAACAATTACCTGGAACAGAAGCGAATCAACAACCGAGACAAGAGCTCCTACATCTGCGTAGCGGGAAACTTCCCGGCAATTATTCATCCGGAAGATTGGTACAAGGTGCAGGAAATCAAAGCCGGAAGAATGATGGAGAGCTTTAACCCTCAGACAGGAAAGAGAGCCCGGCACGCTATGCCACATAAGCGGGATTTATGGGGTACCAGACTCCGCTGTTCATGTGGATGTAGCTTCCGTAGGAACCGCTGGCACAGGAATACGAACGCACCAGACAGCTACGGTTATCAGTGCTACAACATTCTGAACAATGGCTCTGGAAGACAGCGTCGCGAAGCCGGAGCTGACGATACCGGCTATTGTGATCAGCCTATGATAGCTGACTGGAAGCTGGATCTGATGGGTAAGGCTGTTCTGGAACTGATATTAACCCAGCAACAGGAGCTGATCCAGCACACCATGGAGCTTATCCGGCAGTGTGACCGTAGCCAGAATCCAAGAGAATCCAACCTAGCTAACATCCACGGCCGGATAGAGCAGATCAGGGCCAGGAAGGATCGGCTGCTGGATATGCGGACCGATGGAGAGCTTACCAAAGACGAGTTCCTCGCTCAGCGTCAGAAACTGGATGCGGAACTTTTGCGACTGAATAAGAAAGCGGAGACGATTGACTTTGATCGCCCACAGTGGGGCAAGATCGAGGAAGCCTTGCACGAAATCCTGGATTTGTCCCAGCCAAAGCCGAACCCTGACCTAATACGAAAATTCGTCACCAAGATTGTACCCAATGGGAAAGTCAACTTCTCATGGCACCTGAATTTGGATGGAAAAAATATCTTTATCCAGGAAATGATGGTAGAGGGCAGAAAGAACCATGCTACCGTAACATTTGGTATTCTGGATCATTCTGCCCCGCAGCCGGATCTACTGTTAGATATCGATAGTTTCTGCACGGGACGCAAGCTGCCAGAATAACCAGCGATCCAGCGCAACAAAGGAATTGACATTTTCCATTTGCGGCTGCTTTAGCAGCATACGCAGGGTCAGTGCGACTGCTACTTCATGCTTGCAAAGGCTGGAGTACGGGCAGTCACAGAACAGATCAGTGATCATGCCGTTTCCGTCATAGCGGAAGTCGACGCGATACCACTTGGTTCCTTCAACATAAGCAACACCAGTACCATTTTGAAGGTACAGGTACTTGACATTGCCCTCAGCACAGTAATCCACGGCACGATGATAGATGGCTTCCGTGAGA
>JAGAUY010000098.1 GCA_017620525.1 Oscillospiraceae bacterium
GCCGTCCAACACTTCCTCAATGGGGATCAGCTGAATTTTCCCACCGCAGCGCAGTTTGCCACCGAAAATGCCGCCTACGGTCTGGAAGTCCCGTTCACCGCATACCCAGAGGACTTTTGCTCCTGCCGGGATGTTGCCGAAGGGCTGTTTCAGCACAACAACGGAGCGCGGCTCTGCTCCTGCCACCTTGTAGTAACCTTCCTGTTCCGCCTGTTCGTAAGCGCGGATCAGCTTGTTAAAATGGCGTTGCGGCTCTATGTAGAGCCAACTTTCTTGGTATCCCATAACATTCCTCGTTTCCTCGATATTTTGATTTCGTTATCGTTCCATCTGCTGGGACGGGCGAGAGGGGGGCCGAACGGTATCATCCGGCTCTGCGTCGATGATTTCGGGTTCCTTTTTATCCATGTTCAGTAGGGCGTTCAGTTCCTCCAACCGCGCAGTCTTGGTTCGCAGTTCCTCCTCACGGGCAAAGGGCTGCTGCACCTCCATCTTGGCCGTTTCCATTTGGGTCTGAAGTTCATGGAGCTTTTCGCGACAGTTCTGCTCCTTGATCGGCAGAGTTTCCAGATAGTTGTCCATACGCTGCAGGTTGCCGAACACATCCGTTCCCAGCGTTACCGGGTGGCGCAGCTGGCCGATCATGGTTAGGCGGTACTCCTGATGGAAGGTGTCAAAGGCAAGTTCCAGGGGTAAGCCACGATAAGAGCCGACCTGGATCGGGTCCGGCGTGAGCATATTCTGGCAGAGGGCCAGCAGCTCTGCGCCTGCTTCTTTCTTTTCGGTATAGGTGGTTCCTGCCAGCACCATGGGCGAGAACCCGTCCTCGTTGGGATGGGTATGCTCCTTGACCACGGCAATGTCAGCGCCGTAACCGGCCAGACGCGCCTGCTGCTCTGCGATTTCCTTGGGGAAGGACTTGCTGATGGCATCTTCCAAAGCGTATCGCTGGCTCAAATGATTGGCTTTCAGCAGCTTCAGCTTGGATACCTCAATATCCAAATCCATTTTTTCCTTGATAAGAGGGTTGCCGCTGGCCAGAGCCTTGATCTCCGCATAGGACAGGGCCTGCTCGTCCACATCCTCCGCAGAGCGCACCGGGCTTTTACTGGTCATGATTTGGGAGATGAACTTCTGCTTGCTCTCTACCAGCTGATAGAGGTAGGCGTCAAAGGTTCCCTCCGTGACATAGCTGTAAATATCCACTTCCGGGTTCTCATTGCCCTGACGGACGATACGGCCCTCACGCTGCTGAAGGTCAGACGGACGCCACGGACAATCCAGATGGTGCAGCGCAATCAGCTTGTGCTGACAGTTGGTGCCTGCGCCCATGCGCTGGGTACTGCCCAACAGGACACGCACCTGTCCGGAGCGCACCTTTGCAAACAGGTCTTTCTTCTGCGCTTCACTCTTGGCGTTATGGATGAAGGCAATCTCCTCCTCGGGGATGCCCATATCCAGCAACTTATTACGAATGTCATCGTAGATATTTTGAAACGGAGCCATCCCGAAGCTTCCATCTTCCTTTTTTACCATCTCAATCGGTCGCTCTTTTCCCGGAGTAGATAGGTCACAGAAAATCATTTGGGTGGAACGTTTGTCTGCGGTGCGCTGCCAGATTTCAAATACCGTTTCCGCACATCTCGCCGCCTTGCTGTTGGGGTCGCTGGGGAACATGGGATTGATGAGCCGCTGATCCAACGCCAGCTTTCGGCCATCGTTGGTGATCAGCAGCATATTATCCACACTGCTGTCCACCTCGCGGTTACGCACCTTCTCTGCGCGTTCGGAAAGGGATGCTACCATCTCTTTCTG
Organism: Oscillospiraceae bacterium; assembly: GCA_017620525.1. Lineage (GTDB taxonomy): Bacteria > Bacillota > Clostridia > Oscillospirales > Oscillospiraceae > Faecousia. The sequence continues at coordinate 1,816 of JAGAUY010000098.1, forward strand.
ATACTCCGACGGTTTCAGCGCTATGTTGTGGTAGTGGGCCTCCGGGACGGGCAGCTTTAGCATATCCGCTGTCTGGATGTCTGCCACATTCTTGAACAGGCTCATCAGCTCCGGCAGGTTATAGAACCGGGCAAAGCGGGTCTTGGCCCGGTATCCCGTGCCTTCCGGAGACAGCTCAATGGCCGTGACGGTTTCGCCATAGTTTGCCGCCCAGGAGTCGAAGTGCTGCAAGCCCTGTTCCTGTAAGGCGTTCATCTGCAAATACCGCTGGATGGTGTATAGCTCCACCATGGAGTTGCTAATGGGGGTGCCGGTGGCAAAGACAATGCCGCGCCCTCCGGTGATCTCATCGAGGTAGCGGCATTTCATAAACAGGTCTGAACTTTTCTGTGCTTCCGTCTGGGCGATGCCGCCCACATTGCGCATCTTGGTGTAGAGGAAC
>JAGAUY010000099.1 GCA_017620525.1 Oscillospiraceae bacterium
ATTGTGGTCAATGACCGGATGGAAACTTCCGTTTCCGACATCTATGCCGTGGGCGATGCGGTGCAGGTGAAGCACTTCGTCACCGGGCAGGATGCTCTGATTTCTCTGGCAGGCCCTGCAAACAAACAGGGACGAATTGCTGCGGACAACATCTGTGGTGGAGACAGCCGATATACCGGCTCTCAGGGCAGCAGTGTCATCAAGGTCTTTGACATGACTGCCGCCACCACCGGTGTCAATGAGACCAACGCCAGAAAAGCAGGGCTGGATGTAGACACCGTTATCCTGTCGCCCATGAGCCACGCGGGCTATTATCCCGGCGGCAAGGTCATGACTATGAAAGTGGTGTTTGAAAAAGAAACTTACCGCCTGCTGGGCGCTCAGATCGTAGGTTACGAAGGTGTGGATAAGCGCATTGATGTGCTTGCCACCGCTATTCGTGCAGGAATGATGGCCACAGAGCTGAAGGTTCTGGATCTGGCCTACGCACCGCCTTACTCCTCCGCCAAAGACCCTGTAAACATGGCGGGCTTTATGATTGAGAATATCGCAAACGGTGTTCTGAAACAGTGGCATCTGGAAGATGCAGATAAGCTTCCTCGTGATGGAAGCGTAACTCTGCTGGACACCAGAACGGTTGGGGAATATGACCGGGGACACATCGATGGTTTCCTGAATATCCCGGTGGATGAACTGCGGGAGCGGCTGGATGAGCTGGACAAGTCCAAGCCGGTGTACGTCATCTGCCAGAGCGGCCTGCGGAGCTACATTGCCTGCCGTATCCTGGCTGGAAACGGCTTCGACTGCTACAACTTCTCCGGCGGCTTCCGGTTCTACGACGCGGTAATGAACGACCGCTGCCTGATCGAATCGGCCACCGCCTGCGGCATGGACAAATAAACAACCGCCGCATCTCTCCAACAATTTTGGTAGAGATGCGGCGGATTTTCATCCTCTGACTGCAGCAAACATTTCAAACATCTGAATCACACTTTACCCCAAAAAGAAATCACTGACCAGCATCACACAGAATCCGGCCAGGAGCGCATAGGTTGCTCCAGTCTCGCTGCCGTGGGCATGGGTTTCGGGAATCATTTCATCGCTGATGACATAGAGCATGGTTCCTCCCGCAAAGGCCAGAGCAAAGGGGAGAATGGCCGAAGCAATGCTTACGGCCCAATATCCCAGAAGCGTACCGACGACTTCGATCAGCCCGGTCACCATGGCGCAGACAAAGGTTTTTACCGGGGATACGCCTGCTGCCAGCATGGGCGCAATGATCACCATGCCTTCGGGGATGTTCTGCAGGGCGATACCGAAGGCGATCATCATCGCCTGCGCCGTGTCTTCACTTCCAAAGCTGACACCGGCGGCAATCCCCTCCGGCAGGTTATGGATCGCGATGGCTGTGACAAACAGCAATACCTTGTCAAGGTTGGTGCTGCGGTGTGTTTCCGTATCGGTTCCCATCAGCCTATGCAGGTGGGGAACCAGCTTATCAATGAGATTCAGGCACACCGCCCCAGTAAAGATCCCGATGATGGAAACGAGGATCCCATGGGTTCCGCCATAATTGAGAGATGGCAGAATCAGTCCCAGTACAGCCGCAGACAGCATAACACCTGCCGCAAAGGACAGCACTATGTCGGAGAATTTGTGGGAGATATTCCGAAAGGCAAAGCCAATGAGACTTCCAAAAACAGTCGCGCCACCCACACCGAGGGCGGTCAGTAATACGATTTTCATCATCAACGATACAGGTCTTCTATGTATCAGAAAGTTCCTGCAATCTCCTTTCTTCACAAATCTCCACGGTGCCCCGCGCCAGCTTCACCATGCCCTCGCTCTGGAAATACCGCAGCATCCGGGTGACCACCTCCCGGGCAGTGCCCAGATGGTTGGCAATGGTCTCATGGGTGATTTTGAGGGTGTTTGTTTCCTCTAAGCTGCATTCCTCCAGCAGAAATTCTGCCAGCCTTTTATCAAAGCTTTTCCACATGATCTGCTCCATGAGCCACATAACCTCAGAAAAACGGGTAGCCATAATTTCGTTGGTAAAATTAGCTACCACAGCAGACTCTTTCATAATGCGCTGATAAGTGTCAGCAGAAATAACCCACATCGTGGTATCCTTC
>JAGAUY010000100.1 GCA_017620525.1 Oscillospiraceae bacterium
TACATTGGTTCAAAGCTTTCTCTCCTTTCCTTGCTTTTTCTTACCCTTAACAGATAAGTAGATGTGCGCCATTTTTCCTCGAACCCCGCGCACCGGGAAGTCATCAGACGCCCAGTTGCGATCTGGGTCCATAGGAGTCTCACCTCTGCCGGGTTCTCCGCCAGCTCCGTAGAGAAGTATCATTATACCTTGCACTTGTAATGGCCATCGCCGGTGGCAATCCGGTTTGCTTCTGTATAAGTGTTCTCGCTCCCTCCAGGTGGAGATCGTGGCGTACTTACAGGTTCAGCTGAGGTTTCCCTCATGCAAGGAACGTATCTGATGAATGGGTATTCAGTTTTCAATGTTCATGTAGGAATAAACCCTACACTTACCTACCGCACGGTTTTGGCCCAAAAACGAAACACCCATTTTGAAAAAAATTAAAAATTTTTTTCGAAGCGCGAAAAAAGCCCGCCGACCATAGTCAGCGGGCTTCATTACACTCTAGTATTCACTTCAGCGCCCTAAAAAGGGCAAAAAAATAAGAGGTCCACGACTATACAGTCGCAGACCTCTTGAAAGCACTTATGGTACGCAATAGGGATTTGTACATTTTCAGACCCCTAATAGGAGAGAAAATGACGCGGATTGGAGAGTCTTTTGGAGAGTCTCCTTTTATTTCTCCCTAAAAAGCACTTTATTTAGCTTTATTGTGGGTAAATCAATCCAACGGCTTCATTGTGGGGAACAAAATGACCTCGCGGATGGAATCGGCGCCAGTGAAGAGCATGACCGCACGGTCGATGCCCATACCCATACCGCCCGTGGGGGGCATACCGTATTCCATGGCGTTGAGGAAATCCTCGTCCAGCATTTCGGTCTCGTCGTCGCCACGCTCACGCTGCTCCACCTGCTTCTGGAAGCGGTCCCGCTGATCCATGGGGTCGTTCAGCTCGGAGTAGGCGTTGGCCAGCTCGCTGTGGCAAACAAACAGCTCGAAGCGCTCGGTGAGCCGGGGATCCACGGGAGATTTCTTGGTAAGGGGAGAAACTTCGACGGGATACATGGTGATGAAGGTGGGCTGAATCAGCTTCTCTTCAACTCTCTGGTCGAAGCAGGCGTACAGGGCATTTCCCCAGGTCTTCTCTGCGGCATCAGCCAGCTCTACGCCCTTGGCCTTGGCAGCGGCAACAGCCTCTGCATCGTCCGTGATAGCGTCGAAGTCGATACCCAGATACTCGCGGACAGCTTCCACCATGGTCAGACGGCGCCAGCCGGGAGCCAGATTGATCTTCTCGCCCATCCACTCCACCTCGTAGGTGCCCAGGATCTCCTGCGCAGCTCCGGAGATGATGCCCTCAGCAATGTCCATCATATCGTGGAAATCGGCGTAGGCCTGGTACAGTTCGACAGTGGTAAATTCGGGGTTATGCTTGGGATCCATACCCTCGTTACGGAAGATACGGCCGATCTCATACACCCGGTCCATGCCGCCGACGATCAGACGCTTCAAAGGCAGCTCAGTGGCAATACGCATAAACATATCAATGTCCAGAGTATTGTGGTGGGTGATGAAGGGGCGGGCAGCGGCACCGCCGGCGATGGTGTTCAGAACAGGGGTCTCCACTTCGATGTAGTTCATGTTGTCCAGGTAGTTACGCATGAACTTAATGAACTGGGAGCGGATGACGAAATTGCGCTTAACCTCGGGGTTCACCATCAGGTCCACATAGCGCTGACGGAAACGCATTTCCTTGTCGGTCAGACCATGGTACTTTTCGGGCAGGGGCAGCAGGGACTTGGACAGCAGGATTACGCTCTTGGCGCGGATAGAGATCTCCTCGGTCTTGGTCTTGAAGATTTCGCCCTCCACACCGACGATATCGCCGATGTCGTTTTTCTTGAAGCGGGCATACTCCTCCTCACCCAGCTCGTCGATCTTGACAAACAGCTGAATACGGCCGGTGGAGTCCTGCAGATCGCAGAACATGACCTTACCCTGACCGCGCTTGCTCATCAGACGGCCGGCAACCCGGACAGTCTTGCCTTCAAAACCATCATAGTCGCCCTTGATGGCAGCAGAATCTGCATTGAAATCATACTTGGTCTGAACGAAGGGGTCGCGGCCCTCTGCCTGAAGGGCAGCCAGCTTATCACGGCGGATCTGAGCCTGCTCGGAAACGGGCAGTTCAGCCTGGGGTACAAACTTTGCCATAGCTTAGCCCTCACGAGAGACGCTGACGACCTTCATCTCGAAGGAGCCGGCAGGCGCATTAACCATGAACTTCTCACCGGCAGCCTTGCCGACGATGGCGCGGCCGAAGGGAGAGTCATCGGACAGCTTGAACTCCATGGGATTTGCTTCCTGGGAGCCGGTGATGCGGTACTTGGTCTGCTTGCCGTTCATATCCTCAACGACGACGGTGCAGCCCAGGCCGACGCGGCCAGTGGCTTCGTTCTCGTCCTCGATAATGACGGCATGAGACAGGATATCCTCGATCTCAGCAATGCGGCCATAGAGCTTTGCCTGCTCGTTCTTGGCGGCATCATATTCGGAGTTTTCGGACAAGTCGCCGTAAGAACGTGCTTCGGCGATCATAGCTGCGATCTCACGCTCGCGGGTGGTCTTCAGGTAATTCAGTTCCTTCTCCAGGTCCGCCAGCCGCAGGCTTGTAATCTTATATTCCTTTGCCATATTCAACAATCCTTTCTGAATCTGGTGTGTTTCCATAGATTCTCATATTATAATAGATTATTTCTTCACAGTCAAGGGATTTTCCGTGTTTTGGAAGTTCAAATTACAGTTTGACGGTCAACAGGAAACAATATTGCCAACGAAATAACCACGGTCATTGCCAGCAGAGGCATACCAATCCGAAAGATAAACTGTGATTTGAAACCTACGCTCAAAAAAGATACCGCCCGGATCGTTTTCGGGCGGTATCTTTGCTTATTTCTCTTTCAGTGCTTCCACCGCTGCCTGGATCTGAGGATCCTCAGCAGGATCCAGCGTTCCGGCATAGATCCTGGCCGCAGTCTCTTCGTCCACTTCAATGATGATATCCGGAGTCAGTCCGCCCACTTCCGCCAGGCTGATACCGTCGGGGGTGGCGTATTTGCCCATGGACAGTCCCACTGCGGAACCATCGGACAAACGGACCGTATTCTGATAATACCCCTTTCCGCAGGTCTGCTGTCCCGCCACGAAACCGGCATCATACTCCCGGATGGCCGCGGCAAAGAACTCTGCCGCAGAATAGGAATCTCCATTGACCAGTACCGCCATGGGAATCTCAAGACAGGAGGCATCGGATTCATCCACGACGACCTTTCCCTCATAATTCTCACTGCGGAACAGCGGGCCTTCCGGCAGCAGGTAATCCAGCACCTGCACCAGTTCCTTCTTGTATCCGCCGGGATTGTTCCGGACGTCAAACAGCAGTGCCTGCGCACCCTGTTCCAGCAGCGCCTCAATGGCCGTAATGGTCTCGTCTGCGCAGCGGTTGTCAAAATTGGTGATGGTGACCAGTCCGATATTATCCTCCAGCATCTGCGCGGATGCTACAACGGTCTGGACCTGTCTCCGGGTTATGGTCAGCGGGACCTCAGAAGTCCCCCGCAGGACCGTTATGGCTACGCTGGAGCCTTCCTCTCCCCGGACCAGTTCCCGCGCATCGGAAGTACTCATCCCTTCCGTGCTCTGCCCCTCAATCCGGACGATGACATCGCCCGCCAGCATCCCCGCTTCCTCCGCAGGGCCGCCCTCGTTGACCTTTACGACCAGAAGGCCCGATCCGTCCTCCATCATCTGAATGCTGATTCCGATGCCCACATAGCTGTTGTTCACCTGTTCCCGATAGACTTCATATTCGTCAGCGGGAATGTAGTAGCTCCACCGGTCCCCCAGAGATGCCACCATCGCCTCTGCTGCCGCATCCTCCATGGCTGTCCTGTCCGATTCACCGATGAAGCATTCCTCAATCAGATCGGCCAGTTCCGTCAGCTTTGCCGGGGTTCGATCCGCCGCTGCCTCGGATACTGCCAGCGTTGCCACGGAAGCCGCCACCGCCACCAGAACATAGGACAAAAAATTCCAAACTTTTTTCATATTAACACCTCAACAAAAGTACATCCCACAGTCCCATAGGCGGGACTGTGGGATGAAAGGGCCGAATCATTACGGATGCAGATTCACATAGCTTGCGGGATTGACATATGTACCGTTGTAGGAAATGCCAAAGTGCAGATGGGAGCCAGTGGAAATGCCGGTAGAGCCCATATAGCCGATCAGCTGGCCGGCAGACACAGCCTGTCCCTTGGAAACCACATAGCGGGTCATATGCATATACACGGAAGAGTAGCCGTCACCATGGTTGATGGTAACATAGTTGCCTGCGGATCTGCTGCTGGTCGCAACCGTCACCACACCGGCACGGGAAGCATAAATGGGGGTATTCAGAGGACCCGCCAGATCGACACCCTGATGATAGGTGGACGCGCCGGCAGTGGGCTGATCACGCTTGCCGAAGGGGCTGGTCAGAACCGTATAGCTGCAGGGCACCAGCCAGGTGGAGCTGCTGGGTGCAGAACTTCCGCCGCTGCTGCCGTTGTCCGTGGTGCCGGAACTGTTGGTGGTTCCGCCGGAGCCGGCATTGGTTGCGGACGTTGCAGGCGCCACGGTGGTATAGGTGGCCATATATGCCAGCCATTCCTGCCGCTTGGCCTCGTTATATTCTTTCTCCTTGGCAGCGATTTCATTCATCAGTTCCTCTTCTTCCAGCTCAAAGCCTTCGAAGAGTTCCTGCAATTCTTCGCTGTGGGCGATCAGTTCTGTCAGCAGTTCCTGAGCCTCCGCCTGTTTTTCGTCCAGGACCTTCTGGGTTTCATCCAGTTCATCCTTGGCATCCTCCAGTTCGTCCTTCTCAGCCTGCAGTTCTTCCTGAGCCGCGGCAACCTTCTCAGCGGCTGCGCTCATCTCAGCCAGTCTTCTCTGGTCGGAGGCGGCGATCTCCTCGATCATATTCAGGCGGTCCAGAAGGTCGGCAAAACTGCTGGCCTTGAACAGCACAGACCAATAGGAAACACTGCCGTCCTCTTCCATGGCGCGGATGCGGTCCTTATTCTTGGCATTGAGTTCGTCCATCCGCTCCTGGGCGTCATCCAGTTCATCCTGTTTGTCCGCAATCAGCAGCGCATAGGCAGACAGCTGCTCGTTGATATTGTCAATCTGCTCGTACAGCAGCGTGATCTCCTGATCGATCAGGTTTTTCTCATTGACAATATTGACGATCTCGTCTTCGTTTTCCTCAAACTGGCTCTGGATATCCTCCATCTGAGCCTCGATCTCTTTTTTCTGAGACTTCAGATCGTTGATCTGCTGCTTGATCTCGCTGGAGGAAGCAGCGCTGGCGCGGGTGGGAATCAGGCCGGCCACCAGCGTCAGCAGCATTACCGCTGCCAGCAGGCCAGCCATCACAGATATCCATAATTTGCGTTTTTTCATAGTCGTCTCCTTTTAAGGGGTCACACATAATTCATCGGATTGACATATGTACCATTGTAAGAAATGCCAAAGTGCAGATGCGGTCCGGTAGAACCGCCGGTGCTGCCCACATAACCGATGACCTGACCGGCATTGACATACTGGCCGGGACTGACGATGTAGTGGGTCATGTGCATATAGATGGAAGAGAAGCCGTCACCATGGTTGATGGAGACGTAGTAGCCGGCGCCGCCGGCCTGATAGGAGGTCGTGGTGACCTTGCCGCTCTTGGCTGCATAGATGGGGGTACCCTGGGGGGCCGCCATATCGACACCGTTGTGCATCTTCCAGACCTTCTTGATTGGATGCACGCGCATACCGAAGGGGCTGGTCAGTCTGTAGGACTTCACGGGGCTGACCCATCCGGAAGATGAGGGTGCCTGGGTGCTGGGCGTCGTATCCTTGCCGGAGGGTTTGGTAGTGGGCGGCACATAAGTGGCGAGCCACTCTTTGTACTCCGCTTCCTTCAGATCCTTCTCCGCCTGAGCGATCTCCTGCATCAGTTCATCCTGAAGGTCTTCTGACTCGTCGATCATCTCTTCGAATTCCTTGCCCTTGGCAATGAGTTCATTGAGCAGTTCATCAGCCTGAGCGCGCTTTTCCTCAAGTTCCAGCTGGGTTGCGTCCAGTTCATCTCTGGCAGTCTCCAGTTCTTCCTTTTCGGCTGCCAGTTCTTCCTGAGCTGCTGCAACCTTCTCGGCAGCGATGCTCATCTCCTCCAATCTGCGCTGGTCGGATTCGTTGATCTCCTGGATCATGTTCAGACGGTCCAGCAGATCAGAAAAATCATTTGCTTTGAAAATGATGGACCAGTAGGAAAGCTTGCCTTCTTCCTCCATGGCGCGGATACGTTCCTTGTTCTGTTCATTCAGTTCCGACAGATAAAATTCGGCGGCGTCCAGCTCATCCTGCTTGTCCGCGATCAGCTGGCTGTAAGCCGCCAGCTGTTCGTTAATGTTATCCACCTGCTCATAAAGCAGGGCAATTTCCTGGTCAATTGCATCCTTCTGAGCCACCAGATCATGGATCTCCTCAGAATTGGCATCATATTGACTCTGTACTTCATCGATCTGGGCCTGGATCTCTTCTTTCTGCTCCTTCAGCTGCGCAATCTGCTGTCTGATCTCGCTGGAGGAGGCAGCGCTGGCCCGGGTAGGGATCAGGCCGGCTACAAGACTCAGCAGCAACACCGCCGCCAGGAAGCCCGCCATGATGGATACCCATGGTTTTCTCTGTTTCATTAAAAATAGGTCTCCGAAAACAAGTTAAACATCCATAAACTTCCGGATGGAAGTCCAGCTGCCCACCACGCCAACAAACAGACCGGCGCTGGCAAAGACAGCGATCATGGGCAGCAGCAGCTGCTGGAACGGCACAAACTGGAACAGCTGAAGGGTATCAACGCTGGCGATCTTCTTCACCAGAGCGTCATACATCACCCATTCAATGCCGAATGCCAGCGCAGCGCCGATCATACCCAGGGTAAAGCCCTCCACAACGAAGGGCAGACGAATAAAACCGTTGGTAGCGCCGACCATCTTCATGATGGCGATCTCATCCCGGCGGTCATACATTGCCAGCTTGACGGTGTTGGAGATGATCAGCAGACTGACCACCAGCAGCACGGAAATAATGGCAATAGACACCATGTGCAGAATCTGCTGCAGCGTGGAGAAACCCTCAGCCAGCTCATACTCCGCATGAGTCTTGACCACACCGGGCAGATCCTCAATCTGAGCAACCGTCTGCTCGATCAGGGCATTGTCCTCAAGGACCACCACAAAACGGTGGCGCAGGTCGGAAGCTTCCACACCGCTGAAGGCTTCATCTTCCTGATGGTCGGCGACAAAATCCGCCAGAGCCTCTTCCCGGGAGACAAAGTCCGACTGCAGCACATTGTCGATCATATTGATCTTTGTGCCAATACTCTTGGCCTCCGCTTCGGACAGTTCGCTGTCCACATAGGCCAGAATCTCATTGGTCTGATTCAGATCCTCCACCATGATGTTCACATTATACATCAGAATGGAGAAGCTGCCCACGATCAGCAGGCAGGCCACCGTGACACACACAGCGGCAAAGGACATAAAGCCGTGGAGGAAAATACCACGGATGCCCTCTTTCAGCAAATAATTAATATTATTGATTCTCATAACCGTAATACCCATCCATTCCGTCGCTGACGATCAGGCCGTCGTTAATCACAATGGTTCTCTTATGGAACCGCTCCACCAGATCCTGCGCGTGGGTAACAACCAGCAGCGTGGTGCCCAGATTGTTGATCTCTTCCAGCAGGCTCATGATTTCCAGGGACATCGCGGGGTCCAGGTTGCCGGTAGGCTCGTCGGCGATGATCGTGGAAGGATTGTTGACCAGAGCGCGGGCGATGGCTAGTCTCTGCTGCTCACCGCCGGACAGCTCGCCGGGATGACGCTGATGCTTCTCGGCCAGGCCGACCAGATCCAGCACATAGGGAACTCGGTCGCGGATTTCCCGCTCCCGTGCGCCGACCACACGCATGGCAAACGCGACGTTCTCATAAACGGTCATATTGGTGATCAGGCGGAAATCCTGAAACACGACACCGACGGTACGCCGCAGGTAGGGAATCTCCTTCTTGCGGATGCGCTCCAGAGAGTAACCGTTGACATGAACCGCACCGGAAGTAGGCTTGATCTCACCGGTGATCAGCTTGATGATGGTGGACTTGCCGGAACCGGAAGGACCCACCAGATAACAAAATTCTCCATCCTCGATCTGCATACTGACACCCTTCAGGGCGTCATTGCCTTCGGGATAGGATTTTACGACGTCAGTAAATTCAATCATAACTATCTATCTCCAGTCATAGTGTAACCGAATTGTAACACATTGTAAGATTAAAGTCAATCCAGTCGTGGAAATTAAGCCGCAAAAGCAGCGCCTTTTACACATTCTTAATAATTATTCCGAAGAAAAATGGCAAAATATAGGGGCTGCACCCGGGTGCAGCCCCAAATGGAAACTGATTATCTGGCCTCTCTGGAGGACAGGTACTTGCGGACCATCAGAGCCACCTTGAATACGATGGCATGGTCAAACTGGCGCAGATCCAGACCGGTGAGCTTCTTGATCTTCTCCAGACGGTAGACCAGGGTGTTGCGGTGAACGAACAGCTTCCGGGAAGTCTCGGAGACATTCAGATTGTTCTCAAAGAACTTGTTGATGGTAAACAGGGTCTCCTGATCGAGAGAATCGATGGAATTCTTCTTGAACACCTCAGACAGGAAAATCTCGCACAGAGTGGTGGGCAGCTGATAGATCAAACGGCCGATGCCAAGGCGCTCGTAATTGATGATGCTCTTCTCGGTGTCGAAAACCTTACCCACGTCGATGGCAGTCTGTGCTTCCTTATAGGAATCAGCCAGCTCCCGCAGATGCTCGGAGACGGTGCCGATGCCAATGACGGTCTTGATGCTCAGCTCACTGCGCAGGTTGTCCTCCATGGCGACTGCCATTTTTTCCAGATCCTCATCGCTGGTGGAGCTGCTGATCTGCTTGACCACAGCAATATCGGTCTCATTGATACTCAGAACGAAGTCCTGCAGCTTGTCGGGGAACATACCGGACAGCACATCCACAGTCGCCACATCACTGTGACCCACCTGACGGATCAGGAACACGGCACGGGGCGCGTCGGTGGCGAAATGCAGTTCCTTAGCGCGGATGTAGATATCACCGGGCAGAATATTATCCATGATGATATTCTTGACGAAAGTACCCCGGTCATGCTTCTCTTCATAGAAGACCTTCGCGTCATTCAGGGCAACATATGCCAGATGGCAGAAGCTCCGGGCGATCTCATCATCGCCGCCGCAGAAGACCGCATACTCAAAATAGTTGGAATTGCCAATAATCGCCTTAAAGCTCTTCTGGCCAAATGTGACCACATTTTCGGAAGAACCACCAACCTTCAGGGCAGCATCGCTCCACCGTTCCCCCAACAAGGACATATCGGTACAGGAAACAACGCAGCCTTCCGTATCAATAACACCGAAAACACGATCCGTTACATCTTTTAACTGAACAATTACACTCTGAAAAACACTGTTGGACATTTTCCAGACCTCCTTAGTAACTTGCATAAATGCGCAATTCACAAAATAACACAGTCATTATACACAGCTTTTGCGCATTTTGCAAGTACCTTTTGACGTTTTATTGCAAAAACTCTATGTTTTTTTAGGTAATATCACGGCTATTGTCGAATTTGCCGGGGACTTACCGCTATTCATTTTGCTGAATTACCGTTTCGGTTGTACAATTTCAACAGTCAGCCGTTTTCAGCCTTCCAGCGCCGCGATTTCTGCCTGGGTCAGTTCCCTGCAGCTGCCCCGTGCCAGGTCCCCCAGCGTCAGGCCGGCTTCCTGCCGGCGCTCCAGATAGGTCACCGTCATATTCCGGGACGCCATCATCCGGCGGACCTGATGATACTTGCCCTCACAAACCGTGATCAGGCTCTCGCCGGGACCCAGCGGCTCCAGTTTCGCGCTCAGGCATACGGTCCCATCGCGCAGGGTCAGTCCCGCCGCAAAGGCCGCCACATCTTCCTGGTCAGCCTGCCCCTCGTGCCGGGCATAGTAGACCTTGGGTACTTCCTTTTTCGGGGAGATCAGCCGGTGCAGCAGATCGCCGTCGTTGGTAAACAGCAGCAGGCCCTCTGTAGCCTTGTCCAGCCGTCCCACAGGTTTTACATCCATGGTCCGCAGCGATACCGGCAGCAGTTCCATAACCGTGCGGTCCATGGCATCCTCCGTCGCGGTGACAAATCCGGAAGGCTTGTTCAGCATCACCACGATCCGCCGTTTGCCCCCCAGGACTTCCCCATCCAGGGCGATCTGCTGGAGGGCAGGGTCGATCTTCTTTCCGTTGTCCCGTTCCACTTTCCCATCCACCGTGACCCGTCCCGCCTTCAGCAGGAGCTTCACCTGGCTGCGGGTACCCGCGCCGCTGTCACACAGGAATTTGTCCAGTCGTTCCATATTTCCTCCGTTCTACCACTCCGTCCCCGTGAATAGGCTGTACTACCAATTGGAAACCGGAGGGATTGCTATGATGGTAATGACCGCGAAGGTCAATTTCAAAAAAGTACTTCTGATTCTTGGAGCCGCCGCTGCGGCAATCATCGGACTGATCCTGCTGCTGGGAGGCAGCGGCGACGAAGCTCAGACCACATCCGCCGCCCCAATCTCCAGCAACGATGCCCGTGTAAAATTCCTGACAGACTTCGGTTGGGAAGTGACTAACTCCCCCATTGAATCCAGCCAGGTCCGGATCCCGGACACCAGCACCGAAGTCTTTGACCGGTACAATCAGCTGCAGAAAAGCCAAGGATATGACCTGAGCAGCTATGCCGGAAAAAATGCCATGCGCTATGTCTACCAGGTCAACAACTATCCCGGAGCAACAGATCCTGTCTATGCCACCGTCCTGGTCCATAAGAATAAGGTCATCGGCGGCGACATCACAGATACCTCCGCCGGCGGACGGATCAGCGGCTTCAAAATGACCGCCGGCAGCACCCCCGCCGCCACCGCGCCCACACAGGTCCCGGAAACAACAGCAGGCGGATAAACTGCAATTTCTGTTTATCTGCAACATCAGTCTACCATAAAAACTAAATCTTGACAACCGCCGCTGTGCATGCTATGTTGTATTCAAGTTCATATGGGTTCTTCAGGGCGGGGTGAAAATCCCCACCGGCGGTATAGTCCGCGAGCGCTCCCTGCGCCGAACCGGTGAAATTCCGGTACCGACAGTATAGTCTGGATGGAAGAAGGACTGACGGCTCCGGCCGTTCCCATTTACGCCCTGGGTATCACAAGTACTCAGAGCGTTATTTTTTTACTGATGAGGTGTTATGTATGAACAATTTGTGGTCTCTTGTACTGGAAAATCTTTCCTTTGTCGTCGGTGCGGCGGCAATCATCGTCGGTCTGGGGCTGGCCGCCCGGTTGTCGGAACGATTTATGCCCGAAAAGCGCAAGGTCAGCACCGCCCGCAGAGTTTCCATCATCGGCATCTGCGCGGCAATTGCCACGGTGCTGCACATTCTGGATTTCCCGCTGGTGTTCCTGGCGCCTGAATTTTACAAGGTCGATTTTTCCGAGCTTCCGGTACTGCTGTGCGGCTTCTTCCTTGGACCCTCCGCAACTGTTGCCTGCGAAGGTGTCAAGATCCTGCTGAAGCTCCTTATCAAAGGCACCTCCACCGCATTCGTCGGTGACTTTGCCAATTTCGTGGTGGGCTGCAGCCTGGTTCTGCCCGCTTCCATCATCTATCATGCCCATAAGAGCAGACATTCCGCTCTGATTGGTCTGGTCGTCGGCTGCCTGTGCATGTCGGTTTTCGGCTCCGCTTTCAATGCCGTCTATCTGATTCCCAAATTTGCCCAGCTCTACGGTATTCCTCTGGAAGCCATCATCGGCATGGGTGCCGCCATCAACGCAGGTGTCGCGGATGTATACACCTTTGCACTGTTCTGCGTCGCGCCGCTGAATCTGCTCAAGAGCAGTGTGATCTCCGTTCTGACCATGCTGCTGTACAAGCGTGTTGCCCGTCCCCTCTTCGGCAAGAATCTGTGAACATAAAAACCTCCGGTCACATGGACCGGAGGTTTTCACTTTTACAGCATTTCTGGCGGCTCATTCCAGGGCTCCTGCGGCTGTTCATACGCAGGCTGATGATAGGCATAGGTCTGGGGAATCGTCCGTCTGGGGGGCATCCCGGTATCCTTCTTCCGGTTGAAGAACAGGAAAAACGGAACGGTGATACGGAAAAAGATGCTCAGCACCAAAAACAGCACATTGTTGTCCGGGTTTGTGGAGCTGTAGATATCATACAGCGTCATGTACCAGAACACAATCAGCGCGATATTCAGTCCGCAGTTCAGCAGCGCAGTAACAACGCTGAAGGTGCTGCTGACAGCAATGGACCCCTCCATTTGAGACTCCAGCATTGCAATGGTCACCGCAGACCTGATGATGTTCATAATAACTGTAAGCACGATGCCGGCAATGCTCAGAATCAGCAGAATCTTCCGCTTGTTCCTGACCTGTCCCTTTACCACATACTGATACTGGTCAGCAATGCTGCCAGCGATCCAGTAGTCACCGATCGGGAGCCAGGCCAGCCACGGATTGCGGATGCCCCGGCGCTTGGCAATGGAATAAAGACCCACGGACTGGAATACATACAGCAGGACCCCGATCACCAATGCGACCAGCGCAATAATCAGCAGCACGCCCAAAAAAGCGTATCCGAATTCCTCCATGAATTCCAGGATATCCTCTTCCATGCCATAACTGTAGGAATACATATCAGTACCTCCTCATTCAGGATGTGTATACACGGTTAGTGTACCACAGCAGCGGAATCAATGCAAGAATTTTCGAAAGCCGCCGGATTCCCGGCGGCTTTCCCATTGCAGTTGATTTTCCCGCTCTTACTTCATCAGTTTGCATACCAGTTCGGTATAGGCATAAGGATCTTCCAGGGGCAGATCGGCCATCAGCTGCGCCTGATACATCAGAAGCATGGCATAGTCCTTTGCCTTCAAAGGATCCTCGGTCATCGCCTTCTGCATAGCCTTGACGGCATCGTGATCCGCATTCAGCTCCAAAATCCGGCCCACCGGGAATGCAAACTCCGGATTGACCTTCTTCATATACTTCTCCATCTCGAAGCTCATTCCGGCTTCAGGAGTCATGCACACGGGATGCGCGCCCAGATTTGCAGACAGCTTCACTTCCTTGACACTGTCTCCCAGAGTCTCTTTTACGAAAGTCAGGAAACCCTTCAGCTCCTCGGCCTTGTTCTCCAGTTCCTTTTTCTCTTCCTCAGTCTGCAGGTCCAGATCCTCGGTGGAAGCATTGCAGAACTGCTTTTCCTCATAGGCAAACAGATACTGGGGAATGAATTCATCCACATCCTCGGTAAAGAGCAGTACGTCATAGCCGCGCTTGGCCAGAGTCTCCACCTGGGGCAATCTGGCAAGACGATCATAATTTTCACCGGCGGCATAATAGATCTTCTCCTGACCTTCCGCCATGGCCTCCACATACTCATGCAGCGTGATCAGCTTGCTCTGCTTGTGAGACCGGAACATCAGCAGATCCTGGGTGGCGTCCTTGCGGGCGCCGTATTCAGCAACGGTGGAATACTTCAGCTGGCGGCCGAAGGCGGCAAAGAACTGCTCGTACTTCTGCCGGTCCTTTTCCATCAGCTGCTTCAGCTCCGCCTTGATCTTCTTTTCGATATTCCGGGAAATAATGGTCAGTTGCCGGTTGTGCTGCAGCATCTCGCGGCTGATGTTCAGGGAGATATCCTGGGTATCCACGATGCCCCGGACAAAGCGGAAATGCTCAGGCAGCAGTTCTTCGCAGTGCTCCATGATCATAACACCGCTGGAATACAGCTGCAGGCCTGCCTTGAATTCCTTGGAATAGTAGTCGTAAGGTGCCTTTCCGGGGATATACAGCAGCGCCTTAAAGGAAACTGTACCTTCCGCGCTGGTGTGGATGGTGCAAAGAGGCTTGCTGTAGTCAAAGAACTTCTCGCGGTAGAAGCTCTCGTACTCCTCCTGGGTCACGTCCTTTCTGTTTCTCTGCCACAGAGGCACCATGGAGTTCATGGTCTCCCATTCGGTGTATTCCTCGTAGGCATTTTCACCCTCGGCGCAGTCTTCCTTCTTACGCTGCTTGGTGACCTCCATGCGGATGGGGTAGCGGATGTAGTCGGAGTAACGCTTGATGAGGTTCTTCAGCTCGTATTCGTCCAGGAATCTGGAGTAATCCTCCCCCTCAGCATCTTCCTTCAGAGTCATGATGATGTCGGTACCGGCGGCATCCCGGGCGGCTTCCTCGATGGTATAGCCGTCCGCACCGTCGGAGACCCACTTCCAGGCAGTATCTTCACCGTATTTTCTGGAAATCACGGTGACAGAAGAAGCCACCATAAACGCCGAATAGAAACCGACACCGAACTGACCGATGATATCGATGTCATCCTGCTTCTCCATCTCCTGCTTGAAGCTCAGAGATCCGGACTTGGCAATGGTGCCGAGGTTTTCAATCATCTCGTCTTTGCTCATGCCGATGCCGTTGTCGGAAACGGTGATGGTGCGGTTTGCTTCGTCACGGGTGATGGTGATGGCAAAGTCATCACGATTGAGTCCCACCCTGTCATCGGTCAGGGCCGTGTATGCCAGCTTGTCCATGGCATCGGAGGCATTGGAGATGATTTCTCTCAGGAAGATCTCCTGATGGGTGTAGATGGAATTGATCATCAGGTCCAGGAGTCTCCTGGACTCCGCTTTGAATTGCTGCTTTTCCATAGTGCTTGATTCGCTCCTTTGATATTGTTTTAGCACTCTAATTATCCGAGTGCTAATATTATACCGCGCCAGCCGGAAAATGCAAGTCCCTGAGAGAAAAGTTCTTCCTTTATTCACAAATCACGCTTCACAAGTGTCAGTACCTATTGCAGTTTGGCAAACCACAATTCAAAATTGTGAAAATATGCAAATCATCCATTGATTATTTGTGAATTTGTGATATGATTACTATGTATAAGTATGTGTGGGATTATGTCCATTCTGTTTATGCACGTGACTATCGTTGATAATAAAAATGAATATATAAGGAGTATGAAATGAT
Organism: Oscillospiraceae bacterium; assembly: GCA_017620525.1. Classification (GTDB taxonomy): domain Bacteria; phylum Bacillota; class Clostridia; order Oscillospirales; family Oscillospiraceae; genus Faecousia. The sequence continues at coordinate 15,220 of JAGAUY010000100.1, forward strand.
CACAGTATCCAATCTCGGTATGCAGTTTGGCGGCCAGTGGCTGTTCCAGCATGTTGACCTGCAGTTCCTGCCCGGTAACTGCTACGGCATCATCGGCGCCAACGGCGCAGGCAAGTCCACCTTCCTGCGCATCCTCACCGGTGAGTTGGAATCCACCAACGGTTCCATCTCCATCGACCCCGACAAGCGCGTCTCCGTTCTGAAGCAGAACCAGAACGCCTACGACGAGTACACCATCCTGGACACCGTCATTATGGGTAACCAGCATCTGTACGATGTCATGAAGGAAAAGGATGCCATCTATGAAAAGCCTGACTTCTCCGATGAGGACGGCCTGCGCGCCGCTGATCTGGAGGCAGAATTCGCAGAACTGGGCGGCTGGGAGGCCGAGTCCGACGCATCCCGCCTGCTGCAGGGTCTTGGCATCGGCACCGATATGCACTACGACCTGATGGGTTCCACCGACCCCCGTCTGAAGGTCAAGGTATTGCTCGCCCAGGCGCTGTTCGGCAACCCCGACATCGTCATGCTCGACGAGCCTACCAACAACCTGGACATCGAAGCCATCAACTGGCTGGAAGATTTCCTGCTGGACTTCCCCGGCATGGTCATCGCCGTCTCCCATGACCGCCACTTCCTGAACACCGTCTGCACCCACACCGTGGATATCGACTACGGCAAGATCAAGATGTATGTCGGTAACTACGACTTCTGGTA
>JAGAUY010000101.1 GCA_017620525.1 Oscillospiraceae bacterium
CGGATACTTCATACTCATTTGTGGAAGGAAAACTTGTAATACTAAATCCACCAACATCACGCAGTAATACACCCCATGACTCTTCAACAGCAGTAGATTGATACGGCTGACCATCAATGATAACGGTATATTCTACACCACCGACCAGCGGTACAAATTCGTCTGGTGTTACACTGCCGGTGTAACCTTCAACGTATTTATTGGAAACAAGCTCAACAGAGCATTCTGGTAAAACTACTTCTTCAACAGATTCTTCCCCAAACGGCTTACCCGTCAGGTCGTTCCAACTACCACTGAATACGTCAGGGATGTAGTTTTCATCGAGAGTTTTGATACTGGTTTCTTTCTTTTCTATCTTGACGACATGCGTACCTTCTTCACGAGGATATAAAACACCGTACATACCGTAGAAAGGTTCACCGGTATCAGCGATTGCGCTATTACCGATGGACGCATTTCCAAACGTACCATTACTGTATACAACGTCGTAAACTTCGCCGTTAAATGTAACACGAAGCGTATCTCCGTTAGATATGCCCGGCAGACCATCATACATATAATTTGTGCCTGTGAAGGTAAACTCCTTTACGGGAACCAGTGTTACAACTTCGCCAAAGGGCTTGTCAGTCAAGTCATTCCAACTTTTGGGTTCCTTAATTTTGCCAATGATAAAACCCAGCAGATCAAATAGTTTGCTCATAATTTCAACTCCTTTACTGCAAAGCCTCCACAAGCTTATCGTATTCATCATCGGTAATAACCTCGATTTTAACGTTTCCGCTTTCATCAGGTTCTACGCCGTTCACAGTCTTAACCCTGCATTCCGGAATTTCGATTTTAACGTTGCCATTTTCATCAGGCGTAAAGCCGTTCACGGACTTTACCGTGCCCGTTTTCAGATGATCCACCTCATCCTTCAGCTGCACCCAGACGGGTAACGTCGGGTCCGCGGACTCATCGCCGGAGGGATCCGCGCCGGCATGGACAGCGCCAATGTTGCCCCAGATGGTGGGCAGCGCCTTGCCGTCCTTCGTGCCGTAGACGCCGAACTTCAGCATCCCGCCGCTCTTTTCCAGAACCTCCGCGGGGATCTTCCCGGAGGCGGTCAGATCGTCTTTGGTCACACCGTTATGATTCCAGACAAAGGTCTTCGCGTACCCGTCCCAGGTCCTGTCGAACAGCACCTCCACCTCCGCGCCGACCATCCCGGACGTCACCGGTTCCAGCCGTCTGACTTCCATCTCCGCCCGCGTGACGAAAATTCTTGCAATTAACATTCATGCGCTCCTTTCGTCAGGATGTTTTGACATACCAGACCGTCAGCTCGACACCGGCGGGATAACCGGACGCCACATGGAATGTGACTGTCTTCCCGTCAACGTCAGCCCACACGGCACCGGCGCCGCCAGAGCCGAAGACCGGCAGCAGCTTCGACCCGCAGCGGCCATGGACACGGACGATGGAGCTGACGTCGCTGCCCAGACTCACGCTGACGCCGTTGGCATTGGCAGTTGTGAAAGTCTTGGCATAGACAGGCTTTCCGTAGAACCGTTCGGTGGTGCGGTACTCCACGTTTTCGATCATCGGCGGGTTGATCCATTCCGTTTCGCTGCCGACCGTGCGGCAATAACAGCCGGGATGATCAGCACTTTCAGTCGCGATGTTGTCCAGGTCTACCCTGGAGGCAGCTCCGATATTCTCGGCAGTAAGCTGCACGTTGCCATCCGTATCGGGAGAAATGGAGTTCACAGAGGAAACAGAACCGGCTCCGTCGATACCTATGCGGGACACGGAGTAAGAGATCACCGGGTCTCCGGTGTTAAATGTTTCTTTGACACGGGTCCAAAGATATTTGCCTTGGGCAACAGAGGGAATGGCGGATGTCCAGGATCCGGAAGGAATGACTGTGCCGGAGGCGCTTGCCTGGTATACTACCTCAAATCCCGTCAGCTTCGCAGGATCGCCGGTATCGCCCTTTTCACCCTCGATCCGGAACCAGCGGTACTTCGTCCAGTCGGAAGGCGCAGAAGTCATCGTGCCGCTGCAGACGCCCATCCACGCATCCGGAAGATCTCCGAAGGAATGAGACGCTGCTGTAGGTTCGACAGACGCATACTTGATCCACACATACCAGGCGTCGCCGGTGTCACCCTTTTCGCCGTTTGTTACGGTAAAGGTGTTGCTGGTGCCATCGTTGTACGCGACCGTGTAGGTGTCCACCAACCCGCTGGAAGCGGTTTTGCTGATGCCTGTAATGCCTCTGCCGTTTGTGACTACAAAGTCGAATACCGTGGTATCCGCCAGCGTAATCCGATATTCATCCGCTAGTGCGCTGGATCCTGTCTTCTCAATGCGCTGGATGCCGCCATGGCCATCCGCAAAGGATACCAGCCAGTTTTCCAGGACCTGACCTGTCAGCTTTTTGGCAGCGCCGTTCTGCTCCAGAACAAACAGGTCACTCGCCGTGACCTGTGTCGCCGCTACGAGATCGCCTATCGCTTTATCAGCCATGATCTTCCTCCTCTGTCAGTTTCACAGATCCTGCCGGAATCTGCTCTGCGGCCTTTGCAACGCTTTCTAGGGCGTTGATGCACCCCAGGAGTCTGTCCAGATTGACCTTCCCCTTGACCTCCACACCGTTCAGGGTGGAGATCACCATCTTGATCAGTTTTGTATCCACACGATCACTCCTTTGCCAGAACCACTTTGACCGCGTCCATTTCCGGGACGATGGCGACCAGGTGGGTATAATGTGCCAGATAATTCTCCCCGTGCCATAGCTGCACCGTCTCCTTCGGGTTACCGAACACGGCGGCCACCGTCGCAAGGGACGCATTCAGAATCCGGATATATGCCTGCGCGGGCATCGGGATCACGGAAAGATAATCCGACGTAAATTCTTTTCCTGTTGCAGTTTTGAGCTTTTCCATTATTCCTCCTTATCGGAATCCGAGAACCGTTACATAGGACGTGCCGCCGCTTGCGTTTGCGTAATAAATGGTCACCGGCTTAAAATAATCATTTCCGATTCTTATGCTGTCGCATCGCACTACCGGAGCCGTGTTCCACTCATTAAACACACCATTGGCGAAATCCGCATACCCCAGACTGGTATTGATGCCGCCTGTGGTATTGAAAGTAGTGATGGAGCCACCTGCAATGGCTCCGCCGCCTCCGCCGAATACCGAGCCGCTGGTCAGCGCTGCGCCGGGAAGGGTCCCGCTGCTGCCGCCGTACTGGATATTACCGGCCTTGACAAAACCGCTGAAGGTACCGCTGGCAGCGACCAGATTGCCGGAGCTGTCCACGCTGAAGTTTTTGCCCAGCTGGATTCCCCGCGGGCCGATGTAGATGCCGGAGGTATTGGTACCTCCCCAGGTCATGCTGTTATAGGAAAGGGAATCGGAGGTGATGTCAAAGCCGCCGATCCTGCCGCCGGTTGCCGTGATCCTGCCATATACTTCGAGACCGCTTTTGGTTGCTTTCAGGACATCGGAACCGTTGGCGCTGATCGTCCAGGAAGAATCATCCAGCACCCATCCGAAGGATGCGGAATCGCCGCCGTTCTTGCTGACCTTTGCGGAGATCTGCGAAGACTGGATGCCCATGGTCGCTCTCACCCAGGCGGTCTCGCTTTCCCGCTGCTCCACTTCTGCCGAAATCAGTCCGGCCTGGACCTTCAGTTCGGCGGCCATGCTGTACAGCTGCCGGGTAATCTTCCGTTCCTGGTGCGGAACATACGGATACTCGTGATCGATCTCTTCATCCGACGGAGCGGATATATCAGAGCTGAACATCCGGCCGAATCTGGTTTTCTGCCTGTAGATCCCGCTAAAGACGTTATTTACCGTAATGCCGTCACCCAGCTCAGCCGCCGGATCAGCCAGGGCACCGGATGCCGTGTAGGGCTGGTACCTAAAATTCTTCAGACTGGCAAGTATGTTTTCCGCCATCTCCTGAGTGCCCCAGGGGCACACCAGCGTCATGGCTCTGCCTGTGTCCGTGCCCGCCGTATACTCGATGTCATCGGACACCTGGATCGTTACACGGGAATAGCTGTCAAACTGCGGAGCGACGTCCACCGTCTGAACTTTCTTACCGATAAAAACATTAGACAAGGATTCTGTCACCTCCGAATGTAATGGCGCTGCCGGAAGAGGCAATCAGATAGCGCGTCTCCGCGGGCATACCGCCCAGGGTGATGAGCCGCAGCTCCCCCAGATCGCTCATGACAAAACAGCCGCCATACATCGCGGCGATATACCCAAGCACCTCCCGGCAGGAATACTCCGCCGGGTATTGTACCGGGTACGCTCTGGTCATGGCGGCGGCGGTGCGCGGATCAACCGTCACACCCATAAACGCAGCGATTTCCCGTACCACCTCAATGTCCGCAGCCGGCCAGGCCAGCGCGCTCTCCGGGTAATCTGCCTCTGCTTTCAGCATAGCATCATACCCGTGGAGTTTGAGGATCACGATGCCGGAGTCATCCGAATTCTCCTCCCGGGTGTCTATGAAATACACGCCCTTCTGGATCCACTCAGAATGCCTGCTCCCGTTGGTGATCCTGACATAGGGAACCAGCCTCGCCATCCGGACGATTTCACCGGCAGGCTTAATGATTTCCACATCGATCTCCCCGCTGACGCAGCTGCCCACTGTGATGCTTTCCTCAGAAAACATCCGGTTGGAAGTTTCTATGGAGATAAGCACATTCTCGCCAAAACCGCTGTCGGCACCTGAGGAGCCAACAGAAATGGCAGTGCCGCCAAATGTGATGGCACTGCCGAATCTATCGATCAGACGTCCGGATTCACCGATGGCCAGTCTCGTCTCCGTCCAGTGTTCTCCCGCCAGGATCTCCCGGTACAGTTCCGATGTATCGTGCATAAGCCGCCTCCTATCGCTCGATGAGTGGGAAGGTGATGCCTTCCCACAAAGCAGAGCCGTCAGGCTGGATGTGGGCCAGCGTTGCGGGGTTATTATTGGAGTACATGGTTTTGGTGACCAGGCCATACATAGGGTCCAGATACTCCGCTTCCACATACTCAGGATAAATGGCATTCAGGACAGTCGCCGCGTCCTCAGACTTCAGCGGCATACAGGTGATATCCAGCCGGACTTTGGACGCGACTCTGCCTCTGTGCATCAGGCCGTCCATGGTGCGCCCTGCGGTGCTGCTCTCCAAATCGCTGCGCTGCCATTTGAACCCCTTCCGCTCAATATAGGGTGTGATATCGGTGCCGTTGATTTTCAGAACCATTCTTTACACCCCCGTTGCCCGGCAGTTCTTCCGGTTGTATCGTGCTGCTGCTCTGCCGATGACCTCATCGCCGACCCGGATACCGAGAACCACTTCGATCAGCTCCCGGAGCAGCGCGACCACTTCTTCGTTATCTCCGCCGCCGGTCTCCTCCCGCACGATCCTACGGATCAGATCTTCAGGCGCCTCGATGTTGTTGCCGTGCTTCTGGTCACCCAGCACGGCCATGAATTCCCGGTTGGGGGGAATAACCGCACCCTGAGCCAGATACGGGATCTGGGGAACGTTCTGGATTCGCGGCAAGCTGATGGTGCCAATCCCTGGAACGCCAAAGCTCAGGGCAATCGCCAGAGAATTCCAGATTTCACAAATTGCCGCAATCATTTTGTTGATGAACGAAATAACATTGTTGACTGCACCACCGGTCGCGTCATTTATCCAGCCAAGAAGCATGGTGAACGCATCGATCAGGCTGTCTACAACTGCCCGGCCAACATCACCAATGCCGGAAAGCATCGTTTTCAGGCCATCCGCCGCCTTGCTCATATCACCTGAAAAAAGGCCAGTGAAAAAATCGAGGAATCCCTGACATACCTTTTTCAGGCCTGCAATCAGCGTTTCTCCGTTCCCGGTAAAGTACACCAACGCAAGCAAAACACTCGCAATGCCCGCAATAAGGAGCGGGATCCAGGAGCCGGTCAGCAAGCTGATGCCCAGACCTGCCGCAAAAATACCGGCGATCGCCAGCAGCGTATTCTGCAGATTCAATCCATGCTCCATGGCATCATGAAACGCGGACACGAGCAGCGCGATACCGCCGACCACAAGTCCGATTCCCGCTCCGATCGAACCGAATGCAATGTACAGCCCGATGGCAGCGGCCGCAAGTCCGGCGATCATCTGGGTCATATTCCCCCAGTCCACACCGTTCTCCCAGGCATCCTTCATTCCGTTCCACATCAGCAGCAGGCCGCCGACGGTGACCAGGATGCCGCCCAGAGTTGTGGCGATCGTCCCCAGCACTCCCGGAAGCATACTTCCGATCTTCCACAGGGCGAGTCCCGCGCCGATGAGCAGGACATAATCGGCAATTCTTTGAAATTCCTCGCTGATCCCATCAGACCAGGAAAAGTCCGGCTCAATGGCTGTACTCCCGCCACCGCCACCGGCAGAGTTTTCCGCAGACAGCTTATTGATCTCATCGAAACCGGCAAGCGATTTGCTGGCTTCCTTCGCCGCGGCGCCGGTGCCGTTGAGTGCCTTCTTTTCATCGTTCAGCGCTTTCGCCGCATCCGCAGCTTCCTGCGTGCTTTTGCCGCCCAGGTACGCAAAGAACGCGGCGATCCTGCCAATGACGGCCGCCAGCACGTTCACCAGCGCCGTGAAAGCGGGTATCACCACATCCACGAGCGGCTGCGCCATTGTCAGCAGTGCGCCCTTCAGCCTGGCCAGCGCTGCCGATGCCTCATCGTTGGTTTTGATGACGTCACCCATCCATGTCCGCACCGCCCGCAGGCCGGATGTAAGCATGGAGAACAGAAACACACGGGAAATCATTTTGGAAATACGTTTATGCAGCTTGTCAAATCCGGTACCGATGTCATTCACCGACGAGCCAAACTTGCCGGCGGCAGACTTACATTTATTAATCTTCTTTGTTATATTCTCTGCCTCTACCTTCTGCTTGATTAATTCCTTGGTGATGTTGTTCACATCGTCCGTAGCTTTCGTGTATTTCGCGCCCAGACGCTCCGCAGCCTTATCCTGCGCGTCAAGGGTTTTGCGCTGCTCCTTCAGCTGCGCTGTGATCTCCTTCTGCCGCTCAAGCGAAGCGGTAAACTCTTCCGGATCCGTGGCCGCCCCGTCCGTATTGTGTATGATCGCATTCAGGCGCTCATTTTCCTTTTCCAGACTCTTGATGGCATTCTCGGTCTGCCTGGCAGCCTCCTTTGCCTCATCAAGCTGCAGCTTGATGCCGGACTGCGCGTCCGTTTTCCTCGAAAGCCTTCCTTCTATGGTTTCAATCTTCTTTGTGACCTTCGCCAGATCCTTCTCCAGCTTTGCGTTGTCCAGATCTGTACGAAAAGTTATCGTCCCATCCGGCATTTCATATCACCTCGATTTCTGCTAAGCGCCCCACTGCTTCAGCAGATCATCCTCCGCCTCGGAGAATGTCTGCCGGAGGTCAACCAGATGACGGTTCTGGTCATACCATTCCCGGTCGGCCTTCTCCAACCTTTTTCCTTTCGCCAGCATACTCCGGATCCGGACGATCTGCGCAAAAACACAGTCACCGATCTCCATATAAGCCGACAAGAACGTCCACCAGTGCAGTCCGCCGGAATTGTCCTGCAGATCATAGGGAACAGACCGAATCTCCTGCCCCAGGACCCGATTGACCGGCGCGGCGATGTACTGAAAATCCTGTTCCCAGGACATGAGCTTCGGACCCTTCTTTCCAATATTGTCCGCTCCACCGTTGATAAACCAAAAACACTGTCTCAGTGCTTCCTCGTGATCCTCGGGTGGGATGTCGTCAAAATCGGGATAAAAAATGGTCATGGCTACATAGGCCTTGTCCTGCTTATCCAGCTCCGGGTCCTCTATGGCAGCACAAATTTCCAGAATACACCGATAGTCAGAGCGGATCTCCCATTCCGTTCCGCAGATCTCCAGTGTGGTTGGTAATCCGTAATTCATGCAATAACCTCAAAATGACAGGGCGACAGGTCACCCCGCCGCCCGACGCTCAATTGTGAAATTTCTTCGTGTACTTGCTGTACTTTTCCGTATACTTCCGGATACGGCTGTCCCGCTTCGCCAGATTCTCCGTGACGGACGCATCCATCTCGTCCATCAGAGCGAACAGGAAATTCTCCACCACGGTCATGCCGTCTGCCAGGGCAAACAGTCGGGTCTTGAAAACATCCCGGCTGAAGCCCTCACCAAAGAGAGAATCCACCGCCGCGCGCATCTGCGCGTCCTCTTCCCGGGTCAGATCAAATCTCGCCGCGGCATCGGTTTCGGCTTCGTATTCCTTCACCTTGGTCTCGTGGATTTTCGAGAGCTTGGATACGAGACCGTAAAGCTCTTCCGCAAATCCCTGGTCAGCAGGATTGAACTCTACTGCCCTGCCGGTATCGGCGCCGGAATCCGTAAAGACGGGCAGGCGCCTGATACCGCTGTTAACAATGAACCTGTTCTGATCCATCTCTGATCTCCTTATTCAGCGGCAACCTTGCTGAAGGTGATCGTGCCGTCAGCTGCGACAGAAGCCGTGCCGACTTCACGGGTGCCGCCGAAGGTCACATCGACGGGCATGGTCAGCGGGCCGCCGCCTTCACCGCCCAGACCGGAAGGCTTGACCATACTGGAAGGATACCGCTCCGCAAAGGCATTGCCCTTCTCGTCTGTCAGATACAGGTGGATTCGCAGCAGATCCTGAGCGCACAGTGCGGCCGCGTTCTGCTCTACGACTGCCAGCTGTACCACGTGCTGCTGGTATTCATCACCGGAATCCAGCTCGCAGGGTTCGAAAGTCTGAGAGATCACAGGCTTCTTCATGGTGGTGTAAGTATCCCCCAGGATATCCTGCTTGCTCTCCTCGCTCCAGTCCATCTCCGCAGAGCTGTCCTCCACGCGCTTGCCGAGCTTGCCCCACTTGGGTTCTGCGTTAGTGCCGCTGTTTCCGCAGCACAGATACAGCTTGCGCTCAGCGGTCTGCCCGGCGGTGGTTTTCATAGTAAATGCCATATTCTCACCTCAATATGATTCAGATAAACCACGGGTCTGTGGTCTTAAATTCTTTGACGAACTGAACGGACAGCTGCACCATGTACATAGCCGTCCCCTCATCTTCGGCAGCATAAAGTACACCGTTCTGAGCGATGATCTTTTCCTTTCGCGGCACATCTCCGAACAAGGGGGCAGAGCCCATAACGGACTGGGCCTGCACCCACTCCTGAAAATCCATCACCCAGTCCGCATTCGCTGTGGCACCGGTGTCGTCTCCCGGTGCCTTTTCGAATACGTAGTAAATGCCGAAATTATACTGATTCGTCACGGTGACGTTGCCGAAGATATCCTGCCTGCGCTGCACCTCCACCAGCCCCGAAGGGAAGATCCCACCATTAAAGGGGATCTGGTCGGTGTAATCCACCTGAAAGCACCGCAGAATATCCGCATTGGGATATGAACCAACAAACTGCCGGACTTTTTCCAAAGGCCCCATCATTTCCTCCTTGCGTATTCCTGCGCTTCCGCAGCGATCTGATCGCCTTCTTCAGCCATCAGCCGAACGTCCCAGAAGGGACCGGCATTGGTATTGAACGTCTTGGTGTAACGCAGATTCTTGTCCGTTACGACCCTGGGGGCGATGCCTGTCATGGCCTTGCCGAAATACTGATATCTGGCATACGGACCCAGGACTTCAATCTCCGTCGCGCTTTTGACGTGCTTCAGCTTTGTGGACAGATTATCGGAAAGAAACGGCATATACCTCGTTATTCTCCGGTCAATGGAATCTGTCACAAACTGCTGCACATCTCCGTTCTTATCCACACCGAGCTGGGCAAGGATCATATTGACAGGCTTCATGCTGACCCGGATCGTCGTCTTCATCCTCCTGCCTCCACGTGAACAAATCTGGTCCCCCAATACTTGGGATCCGCGTATTTCACGACCACGAGATTCGGGGTTGTGGCCGGGATCAGAGCCGCCCAGTCCTCACGACAGGTGATTTCCGGCCCTTCCCCCGTCAGCACCTTATCCCCTACAAAGACCGCCTGTGCGTCTCCCGGAATGATCAGGAGAAAGGAATTGCTTTCCTTGCTCCCGGTCTTCTCCACCGTCTGGTTCTTCCGGAAGTCCAGATATGCCCTGTCATAAACAGTTCTGGTATACTCTTCGCCATCCTTGTGGTAGACCGTGACGGTCTGCCTGCACATCCGGTAATCCACCGGGCAGGTGTTCGTCCGCATCAGCATCAGCCCACCCCCCGGTAAATATCCAGATACATCCCAGCGCAACGCAGCAACTCTCTTGCCTGCCCTCTGGGACTCAGGTCCACAGCCTGCGCAGCGCCGGCGTAGCTGACGGACACAGAACCGATGGAGGCGGAGGAAACCACACCGCCTGCGCCGTTCTGGGCTGCCGCAAAGAAAGCAATCGCATCGGCCATGGCACACACTGCCATAGCCTCAGCGTTTTCGTCCGGCGCCGACACGGTGTAAATGCGCTTGTAACGGGCCAGCTGCTCCGCGGCTCTGGCTTCGAACAGGGGCCACTCCTCGACGGTAACGGAACCGCCCTTGAAAGAATCGATGTAAAAATCATATCCCACCATAAGGGCGTTCCTCCTTCCTTACTGACCGGCCTTCAGCTGTTCCAGCTGCTCAGTCAGTTCCTTGTTGGTCTTCTTCAGAGTTGCGTTCTCCTTCTTCAGGGCCTTCAGCTCATCCGCAGGACCCTCCTTCTTGATGATCTTACCGGTCTTCTGATCGACTTCGTCAAAGCCTCTGGCCAGGTAGTTTGCCAGCTGATCATCCGCGATGCGCAGCTGCTTATTACCCTTCTGTACGAGCTTCATGGGTTACCTCCTTACGCGTCCACGTTGTACTTGATGGCATTCTTGCGCTTGTTCAGCAGGAAGGTGTCATCGTAGCTTTCCTCGAAGTAGACCCACTTACCATTGGAACCGGCGCTGGGAGGATCCAGCTGAGCGAAGGTGTACTTCTCAGGAGTAATGACCGCGGAAGGATGAGCCAGCAGCATATTGATCTGCTTGGCGCCCTCGCCGGCAGTCCAGCCTTCGGTGAAGTCATAGACGGTCTTCATCAGAGCGGAAGGAACGCTCTCGATGGTCACCTCATCCAGAGACTTCACGGTGCGGCGGATGTTCTCATCGCCGTTCATGATGGTTCTGGCCAGGTCCGCTGCGTTCTTCAGGATCTTGTTGATCGCGGGAGTCAGATACAGGATTCTGCCGACCTTGGGAACATTTGCCTCGTCCATGGCGACCATGTAGCCGTCAAAAACCTGCAGAATGTTCTGCTCGGTCAGAGCGGTGGTATCGGCAGTCATGCCAGCAGCGACCCAGTCGGCATACAGCTTGGAGACCAGATAAGCATCCATTTCGGGGAACTTCTGCTCCTCGTTGAACACCTGCGTGATATTCTGGATGGAGGCCACCTGATTGGTCTCATCGATGTCCATGGGATGGACCAGCGTAGACCAGGTACGGAAATTGCCCAGAGTCTTGGGCTCCCATGCGTTGTCGAAGTTGCGCTTGGCGACGGTGATGGTATCACGGTCACCATCCACACGGCCGGTAGTAGACAGGCTGGGAATCTGGATGGTGTTTGCGCCGGTCCACTTGTACCGGGCATCGTTTTCGGTGCTTCTCAGCGCGGCGAAGTGCAGGACATAGGGATATGCCTGAGCCAGCGCCTGAGAATACTGCTGTGCGTAATTAAGTGCGGGCATAGTTTAAGCTCCTTTCATTATTTGCCGGTCTCATGGGCACGGACGCCGGTGAAACCGAAATTGAATCCGCCGGTATCTTTTCCGCCTGTACCGCCGGTACCGGCGCCGGCGGAATAAGGAGGAGGCGTGCCTGCTTCTTCAAACAGGTAGCCGCTGTCCTTTTTCAGGCCCTCCAGAGCGGTCTTGATGTCTGCATCCTGGTTCTTGCTGCCCTTCAGGGTGTCCATATCCAGCAGCGCCTTGATGGCCTTGGAGTTGCGGCCCCTGGCGCCGGTGATGGCGGTATCCAGAGCCCGGTCGAAGGCCATGTCAGCCAGCTGGTTCTTGTGATCCTCGATGGCCTTGTTGTACTTGTCCTCCCAGTCCTTGGCGGATTTCCGGATGGTCTCGATGTCCGCGCCCTGATCCTGGAAGCCCTTGATGGTCTTCTGAGCCTCGGCCAGCTGATTCTTGACGGTTTCGTAGTCCGCGAAGGGCTGCTTCGCCGCCTCGATATCCCGGCCGTTCTCAGCCATGATGGCATCGATGATCTCCTTGGTCAGGGACTGGTCGCCCACCTTGAAGTTCTGCAAAAATTTGCGTTCCATGTTCTTCCTTTCCTCCGCTACGCTTTTTTATACGAGGGTGGCATCCTCTGCGGCTGGCCTGAATTACGCCCGGCCGGGGCAAAAATGGTATGAAAAAAGCAACCTGTAAAAGATCCTTACAAGTCGCTTTACTCAACGATATTCACTTCCTGCACCCACATGGATACAGGGGGCTGACCGCCCAGAATGTTCAGGCAGATGCATCCGCCGGAATTCAGAACTGCCCGATCTTCCTCCGATGGCTTCCAGCAGCTCGTCACGGACAGTCTGCCATTCTCCACCTCAGCAAGCGTAGGCAGATCGCCGCATCCGGGAGCCGTGTATGTGACATTCGCTCCCTGGAATTTTACAGGTTCCATATTGACCTCCTGATTTTAGGCATAGAAAAACCACCGTTCCGGGATCGGCTCGGTGGTCTCAATTCTGATCTTGAATCCTTCGGATAGCTGAACAGGTCATATCAAGCATCTCACCCGCACCGCTATCAGCAAATCCCTGAGCATCATCCTCTGTTGCATGCTTCAAGGCCTCTTTGACTTCCTCTTGCAGTTTCAACCACTCTTCCATCGAGTGATCGGAATTTAGAACACTATACATAAGTTCATTTAAGAATCTAGCCAATTATCTCACATCCTTCGGGTGGAAGAACTCTACAGCATCATTCAGGCTTTGCACTGTCTTTCTGGACAGTATACCTTTTGCAAGCAGATCGTCCGCCTGTTTTCTAAGCCAATTATACCGCTCGACCAAAGGAATGTCAAACAGTTGCTTTGCAAAACTGTACCGATTCCCGTTCCGCAGAATATTGTTGATAATTTGCAAGGGTTGGACTTTTTCGATGTATGCAGCCTTAAAGCTGACATTGTTCATTTTACATATCTCCTGCGCAAAAAGTTCGACCGATCCTTCTTCCATGTTCCTGTGGCGCAAATAAGTCTTTTCGTCGTAATGACTTATGGATCTAGCATGAAGATGCTCGTGGACAACTGTTTTCATACCAGCAGTATTTCGGATTGAAATATCACAATTCCATTCTTTTCTGCCATTCGCTCCCGGCATTTCATCCCGTGTCATCACAACGGTATTACCACTCCATTTGCTGCTACGTTCACAGTACTGATCCAGCGCTTTATCGATTCTTGCAGATAGTACCTTCAAGTCCTTAGGTGGATTCTTGAAAACATTCTTTGCTGTTTTCTCAGCCTCCCTCGCTTCCTTCATCCCAAAGTCCGGAATGTTCGCCCGCTCCCTCTGGGATCTAAGCTTCGCGGCCCTGGTGAACCGGGCATACTCATCATTGAGCCGGACCAGCTTCGTCTGATCGATGGCCAGCTGCTCCTTGTCGCCGGTGGTCTCGTCGATCAGGATCCGCCGCTTCCGGTACCGGATGGCACGCTCCAGCTTGCGCTGTCGCTGGGTGGCTTCGTACATGGTGTAATGCTTGCCCTCGTAGTCAATGCCCTTTTCATTCTCCCTGCGCAGCTGCTCCAGCTCCTCAGGAGAATACTGGGGTTTGCTGACACCGAAAATGATCGGGAAAGCGGCGTGTCCACAGTTCAGCATGCCGATCCGGCGGACAAGGCTGTTGTTCAGAGCCGTGTATTCTTCGTCAGAATACTGCCTGCCCTGGATGGGCTCATGGTCCGGCGCGCTGGCGGCATGGGCGGAGATCTCCCACCCGTCACAGCCGTGGTCATCATGGTTCTGCCTGGATATCTTTTCCTGCATGATGCCCAGAGCGCTCATAATATTTCTCCGGACTGCGGCTTCCATCGAGGTGTGGATCCCGGATGTATAGTCAATGGTGACGATTCCCTTTTCCGCAAGTCCTTTCGTGGCTTCCCGGATGGCCGAATTATAATCCTGGGTACCGGTTGCAACCTTCTGGAAGGCGAAATCACAAGCCTGTTCATATGCCTGCGTCAGCGGCAGCGTCTGCCCGTTGGGACCCACAAAGCCAATGGTCTGGACCATGTTGGAAAGATCTTCCCGGGCCATCTGAACGGCGGCGCTGACGATATCCTGCACCGCGGTATTTTCCCCGAAGCTGACCGCGTTGGCGTGGGGCAGATTCCTGATGTCGAAGTTGTACCCAACTTCTGCCGACTGCTTCATCAGCTGTTCCAGCTCCTCGGAAGAAATGCGCAAACGCTTGCGAATTTCATTCTTCACCTGCAGCTGAGACATTCCCAGCTGCTGCAGCCGCCACACCTGATAGGATGCAGTGCTGGTCAGCTGCCCGGCTTCGGAAATACGTCTTGCGATATCCCCGATCAGAAAATTTGTGATCGGTGAAATGATTTGCTGCGCCTTATCGCCCAGAACCTCTATCTGATCAGCGGTGAGCATTACTCCTCACCGCCCTCATCGTCCAGAACATCGGGCATATATTTCTCCCGGATCTTCTTCCGCTGAGCCTCTGTGTCATAGGGCATCCCATACCGCCAGCCCACGGCGATCTCGGGCTTCAGCAATCCCCGGGCCACCTGATCCTTCATGTCGCTCCAGGTCGCCTCGTCATCGTAAAGCACGCCATTGCCCCAGTCGAAGGCAATGTCATCCGCTCCGATCTCATGGGCACCGGGCACCTGGTACATCTGCCCCAGGATGCCGCAGAGTCTGGCAGCCTCCTTCACGGTGTCCTCCCAGGCCTGCTGGAAGTCAACGATGGTCAGGGAGTAATCGCCCTCAGAGGACGTGATCTCCTTGGCCGTCCGCTCGGCGGCTTCCACTTCGGACAGCAGTCCCCGCTTCAGGCCGATGACACTTTCCACATTTCGCAGATACTCCGTTTTTCTGGCCAGGAAGGATTCCTCCCGAAGTGCCGGTGAGAAGATCGTCACACCGGCCGTCTCCGGATCTTCATCAAGGCCCGTAAAGATGTGATCGTGGAATACCTTCCGGCCGTCCTTTTTCTTCTCCAGCATGTCCGCACTGACAATGATCCGGCTTTCACCACGCTCAAACTCACCGTTAAGCTGCGCTTCGTTGACGTTGATATTGTGGATCAGTCCCGTGGCGGCTGCATAAACAGAAACAGCATCCACGCTGCCGTCCACGCAGTTCTCGATGGGCGTCTTCAGCGGCGCCAATCCCACCGAGCCAATCGGCTTCGGGAAGGTGTATTCGTCCTGCAGATTTGCATACTCGGGCACGCTCTGCAGCGGCACCAGCTGTCCGATGGTACCTTCAGAGGTAGATCGGCAAAGATAATTGCGGATTGTGAGATAACCGCCGGCATCCACCGTCCGCCGCTCCAGAAGAGTGTAGTAGTACTGCTCCCGGACCATGGTTTCGGAAGTACCGATGTCGGTCATCTCCCCTTCTTCGTTTCTGCCGAAAACCAGGATATTCCCCCGGTCCACCACCGTAAAACGAAAGCCGTCCTTCGTGGGCACTGGCTTCAACCTGCTTTCTCCCCCGATCAGAGCCTTCTGCATGGCGCTGTTTTTCTTTTTGCCCAGAGCATTCAGGATCCCGTTTGTAAAGTCATCCTTCGATGTGGCGCTGTACTCGGAAAACGTCGTCTTGGTCAGCTTCCTGACGATGGTGTACGGGATCCGCTGGCAGGGATCCTCTCTTTCCGTCGGCTCCTTCTGGTAGTACAGCTCGTACCAGTCGTTGATGGCTGCTTTCATGGCATCCGTTGTGATATCGGACGCACGGAAGATATCCCGGTAGCTGTCCGCAGATCTGTTGAAAAATGCGCTC
>JAGAUY010000102.1 GCA_017620525.1 Oscillospiraceae bacterium
CAATAAAGAAAATAAGAACTTTTCAGGTATCTGGTCTTATTTTTCGGAAGATTATGATGCTTTCTTGAAGAACTACGAGGTTGACGCTGAAAAGTATCGAACCTCTACTTGTTATGCCCCCAAAGATGGAACGCCGTCCAATTCATTCAACATCTCTATGGTTCCTTGGCTGGAATTTACCGGGTTCAACATAAACGTTTTTGATGACGGACATTTCTTGTTGCCGATTTTCACAATGGGAAAATACTTTGAGCGGGAAGGTAAACGCATGCTTCCACTCGCAATACAGGTACATCACGCTGTCTGCGACGGATATCACGTCGGCCTGTTCGTCGAGAAGCTCCAAAAACACATTGACCATTTTGGCTGAAATATAAATTCCAATTGGTCGAGCAGAAGGAGGTGCGGTATGACCAACGCGAACAATCACAAATACGACGATATCATTGATCTGCCGCACCATGTTTCAGCTACCCGGCCGCGGATGTCCATGATCGACCGTGCGGCTCAGTTCAGCCCCTTTGCGGCGCTCACTGGGTATGATGCCGCCATTAAGGAGACAGGCCGCTTGACCGACGAGCGCATCGAACTATCCGAGGAGAGCCGTGCCGCCCTGGACAGGAAGCAACAGCTTCTTCTGGATAACCTGGCTGACCGTCCGGAGGTTTCCGTGACCTACTTCGTTCCCGACGAACGGAAGTCAGGCGGCGCCTATGTCACCGTCACCGGCCAAGTGAAGAAGGTCGATGAGTTCGAGCGACTGCTGATCCTTACCGATGGTACGAAGATCTTACTTGATGAGATCCAAGACCTTTCCGGTGATCTCTTCCGTGTTTTAGAATAATCGAATTGCAACAAGAAAAGCGCAGCTTTGCGGAGCTGCGCTTTTCTTGTTCAATTGCATTTAGTTTCCGTCTGACGCAGGGAGTGATTGCGAGGTAGGTGCAAAACCGGGCGGCTTGAGAGCCGCCCGGTTTTGTTGGACTTATTTGACAAAGAAACGATACAGGAAGGTGACCATCTGGGCACGAGTGCAGGGATCGTCAGGGCTGAAGGTGGTGGCGCTGGTGCCGCTGGTGATCTTCTGCTCGTAGGCCCACTGGACTGCGGTTGCGTAATACTTTTCTGCCGGAACATCCGCAAACTGGTTTGCGCTGTTCATCGGAGCCTTAGATCCCGCATTACGCCAGAGGAAGGTTGCCATCTGGCCACGGGTACAGGCTTCATCTGGGCTGTAAGTGGTAGCACTGGTGCCGCCAGTGATACCCTGCTCATAGGCCCACTGAACTGCCTTTGCATAGTAGGCATCTGCCGGGATGTCGGTAAAGGGATGGGGCGTGCCTACCGGTTCGGGCGATCCTGCAGCGCGCCACAGGAAGGTGGCCATCTGAGCACGGGTGCAGGGATTATCCGGACTGAAGGTTGTGGCGCTGGTACCGCTGGTGATACCGCTCTCAGCTGCCCACAGGACTGCGTCATAGTAGTATGTACCGGCAGGAACATCCACAAAGAAGTTCAGCATAGTGTTGTCATCCATGAAGGTTGCCTTGATGGTGACTTTGCTGCTGGGCATCTTGAAGGTGTACTGGCCATTGCCCTTGTTGGTCAGTTCAACTTCCTTTCCGTTGCTGGTCGTAACCATCAGAGTTTCCAGCGTATAGCCGGTGTCCGGGGTTACGGTTAG
>JAGAUY010000103.1 GCA_017620525.1 Oscillospiraceae bacterium
GGCAAGTGGAAATAAGCCCCTTTAGGGGCAGCCCGTGAAAGGAATGCGGTTGGCAGACCTTTCGACGGGCCTTTAGGCTCAGCCGGAAAAAAGCCCTAAGGGGGCTAGTGCAAACCACCGGCACGGCCGGTGGTTATGATTGGTGGAATTAATGACAGCTGTGGCTGCCGCAGCCGTGGGAGCCGCAGGTGTGGCCTTCGCCGTGATCGTGATGATTGCAGCGTACATTGGGGTTATAGCGCAGCTCACCGGAAAGAAGGGCATCCACAGCTGCGTCAGCTTCACCGGAGACACCGCCGTAGAGCTGGATGCCGGCCTGCTGCAGGGCCATCTGTGCACCGCCGCCAATACCGCCGCAGATCAGGGTATCAACATGGTTCTCAGCCAGGAAGCCTGCCAGAGCGCCATGGCCGCTGCCCTGAGTGTCCACCACACGGCTGGAAACGACTGCGCCGTTTTCCACATGGTAGAGCTTGAACTGTGCGGTGTGACCGAAGTGCTGGAAGATCATTTCGTTTGCGAAGGTTACTGCGATTGTCATGTCATATTTCTCCTTAAATTATATTTTTTCACTATAGTAAGCGGAGCCCAGAATCAGGGCGGCGCCAAGGATTTCTGTAATGCCGACCGGTTCCCGGAGAACCAGCGCGGAGAGGATGATGGCAAGGATCGGATCCACATAGCTGAACAGAGCCACGCTCTGAGATGGAAGATTCTTGACAGAACTGAAATAGAGCGCATACGGAATTCCGGTATGCACAATACCGACGATGAGCAGAAGAACCAGATTCCAGGGGGTGAAGGAAATATCTGCGAAGTTTTCTGTCAGAAGCGTGTACGGCAGCAGCACCATACCCGCCAGTCCCAGCTGGATGAGGGTTCGGTCGATAGGGGAACTCAGAGAGATTTTTTTGTTCAAAAGCACTGTCGAGGCATAAAGAACCGCGGCGCCCATACCGAAAAGGATGCCCTTGATCTCGTTCAGTCTTGGAATACCCGTTCGGATGATGCCTGAAACCAGTACGATACCAACAAAAGCAACAGCGACGCACAGTGATTTTTTCCGGTTCAACCGTTCCCCAAAGAGGAAATGGGATGCAATGATCATGATCATGGGTGCCATGTAGTAGCACAGCGTGGCGGTGGTAACGGTGGTGTAGTTATAGGATTCAAAGAGCAGGATCCAGTTGAAACCCAAAGAGATGCTTGAAAGGATCAGCAGAGGAAGATTCCTGCGGATTTCTGATGCATCCGGCTTGGATTTGCTGATCAGAAGTATTGCTGCGAGAAATACCGTGCCGATCACGGCCCGAAAAAGGGCAATGAGAGATGATGGGATATCGATATACCGTCTGACGATGCCGATCGTGCCGAAAATGCACATTGCAAGGATCAGTCCGGTCAAACTCTTGTTTTGTTCTCTGGTACGCATGTAATCACCCCTTAACGGTTATTATACCTCCCTCCTGCTATGTTGTAAAGAGGTGAATCAGTCGATGCTGTTCATCCACTTTTTTCGGCGGAGGATTACGATGGATACGGCAAACCGGACACATTCCTCCAGTGACAGAATGAAGTATACCCAGGGGATGGGCAGGTTTAGCACAAACGCAGACAGTAATCCCAGAGGTACACCAAAGATCCAGGTGCCCATCAGATCGATATACATGACATACTCAGTCCTGCCGCCGCTTCGGAGAATACCGCCGCTGACGATCATATTCAGTACTTTGAATGGTGCGATCATCGCATAAGCCAGGAGAATCTGCCGGGTCAGCATTTTGACTTCGGCCTCAACCTGATAGATTTCCACATAGTATCCGGCTGTCAGAATGATCACAACCGAGAGGATCATTGAACCGACCGTGCCGTAAAGGATCAACATTTTGGAAGCGGTATATGCATCGTTGTATTCCTTATTTCCTAGCCGCTTTCCGATGATGATGCCTGCCGCAGAGGACAGGCCGCACAGAGCGCCGATCATCAGACCCTGAATGGGATTGATCAGGGTCATGGCAGCGGTGCTGTCGGTGCCCAGATGACCATAGATGACCGCATAGACATTCTCGCCCAGACTCCATGCCAGTTCGCAGATCAAAATGGGCAGAAGCATGGCGATGTATTGCTGCCAGTTGAATTTGCCGAGGGGATGGGCAGCATCGCCGTGTTCGCAGAAATGGTGACGGTGCCTGGGCAGCATTACAAGCATGATCAGAAAATTCGCGATCTGAGAAATCAGAGTAGCCACTGCGGCGCCCTCTGCACCCATCGCGGGCCATCCCATTTTTCCAAAGATCAGGATGTAGTTCAGCCCTGTATTCAGACATGCGGCAGCAATACTTGCAATCAGGGGCAGGGAAGCTTTCTCAATACACCGGTAGAGGGTCGAAAGCATTGTCGCGCCGGCGATGGGCAGGAAGGTACCTGAAAGGATTGCCAGATATCTACCCGCAGATGCTATGGTCTCGCTGTCTTTGGAATAGAGCCCCATGATCTGTTCCGGCATCAAGGCGCAAAGCAATGTCAACGGCACGGCGAGCATCACGGCGAAAGACAGATTCTTAGAAAAACTGCGGCGTACCTCCCGGTTGTTTTTTGCCCCCAGATACTGTGAGATCATGATGCCCGCTACTGCACCGATGGCGGAAACCAGGACAGAATAAATCGAGGAGAATTTTCCTGCCAAACCGACACCGGCGATGCTCACGGTTCCAAGCTGACCAATCATGATTTGATCGACGATGCTGAAGGACGCCTGAAGCATCGACTGCAGTGCAACCGGAACTGCGAGGGTGAAAACAGTGCGAAAGAAGCTCTTCTCCGGAATCATAATGATACCTCCCATGTGTTTCTGGGATTATTGTAACGCAGAACATAATTTACCGCAAAGGTTAAACGCATAACCTGAGACAAAAAACAATTGGGCACATTTGTGCTTTTTCACAAATGTGCCCAAAGACTGTCAGTCCGGAGGAATAGCGGTGCTGGAGCGTTCAACCAAATTGACACAGAGCTTGACAGCTTCTGCGGCTGTGGGATGGGTCTTCAGTGTACGCAGCATCTCTACCGCGATCCGGGCCCTTGCGGCTACATCCTGACGTACGGATGTCAAAGAAGGGGAGACCATTTCGCACATAGGAGTATCATCGAACCCGGCGATGGAGATCCTTTGCGGAACCGCAATGCCCTCCCCGGTGAGAAAATGCATCAGCTCGATTGCGTAGAAATCAGATACAGCGAAGATGGCGGTACAGCTCAGAATCTTCTGAAGATTCTGCCGATAGAAAGCCAGCCTTTCGGTTTTTTGCATAGGAATCAGCATTAGTTCCGCATTGCCGAATCCGCTGCGGAAGCCGTCGTATCGCTCCTTATCCACGCAGACACAGTTGTCAGCGATGCAGATTGCTTTCTCATGCCCGAGCTGGCGGAAATACCTGCCTACCTGTCTGCCGCCATCGAAATTATCGATAGTGATGTTGCAAAGACCGGTCTGACCATCGCAGTACCCGTCGTATACCACAAAGGGAATCCGCATATGGCTGCGCAGATACCGGTAATCCTGATCACAGAAGCCGATTAGAACCAACCCTTCCAGGTTCCACATGGAGGCGAAGCGAATGATTTCCTCCGGGTCGGTGGCCTTTTTGACCATCATGAACAGACCTTCCCCTTCGATTTGCGTTGACAGACAGTTCAGGGAAGTGGAGATGAAGGTGTCTTCAATGACACGGCCCTCATATTTCGGGTGATCATTGAGCACGACACCGATGATTCTTGATGAATTCTGGGCCAGCAGGATTCCTGCCATACTGGGAATATACTGCCGCTCTTCCAGAAGTGCCTGGACTCTTTTCACCGTTTCGTCAGATACCTTTGCGGTTTTACCGTGAAGTACATTGGAAACCGTTGCGGTGCTCACGCCCAGCTCCTCGGCAATATCCCGGATTCGTACAGGCCGCTTATCCATTATGAGAGATGGACAGACTGTCCACAAACTGCTTTGCGGCGCGGGCGGAACGGCCACCACGGCCCAGGATAAACCGTTCTGCCAGCATATCCAGTTCCTGCGTGCTGAGAGAAAGGCCGCGCTCCGCTGCAAGATGATGGACAATATCCAGATAAGTCTGTTTGTTGGGTTTCTGGAAGGTTATCTGGATACCGAATCGTTCGGACAGGGAGATGATCTCCTGCATGGTATCGTTGCGGTGGATATCGTCGCCCTCCCGATCGGAGAAGGTCTCCTTCACCAGGTGACGGCGGTTGGAGGTGGCATAAATTACCACATTTTGCGCCCTGGCCGAAACGGAACCTTCCAGAATGGCCTTCAGTGCACTGAAATTGTCGTCGTCCTTCTGGAAAGACAGATCATCGATAAACAGGATGAACTTCAGGGGATTTGCGTTCAGCTCATCCAGAATCTCAGGGATTTGGTGCAGCTGTTCCTTGCGGACCTCCAGGATCCGCAGCCCTTTTTCGTGGAGTTCATTGACAACAGCCTTGACGGTAGAGGATTTGCCGGTGCCTGCATCGCCGGTCAGCAAAATGTTGGCAGCGGGTTTTCCCTCCAGAAGTGCCTGGGTGTTGTCGAGAATGATCTGCTGCTCCCGCTTGTAATCGATGAGGGAGGACAGCCTTGTAGTGTCGGGATTCCTGACCGGCACGATCTTACCGGTGGGATTGAGATAGAACATATGGTACTTGGCATAGATACCGTAACCATATTTGCCGATGTCACTGCAGCGTTCCCGGTAACTTCCGGGGATGTCCAGCTTTTTGACGGCAAATTTGGGAAGATAACCATCCCACTGCAGTCCCTCCCGCAGAATCTCCGGGGTCAGGTCTGCAACAGCCTGGAGAATTTCCAGTTCTGCCCATACATCCTCTTCCATTTCCGGCCACGGCCGCGCGCCTCTGCCGATCATACGGATGTATGCGTTTTCATCGTGTCCGGCGATGCTCTGAATATAGCCTGCAAGCGTACGCTTTTCCGTGCTGTACAATGCGGCAACAAAATCAGCGTACCGGGACACGGCCTCAGGCAGGGAAGCGGAAGCGGCTTCCAGATAACCGCTCAGCGCGGAAATTACGGGATCGGTCAGCAGTGAACGGAATACCGCCAGAGACTTCAGGCGGATATTGAGTTCGGAGAGATATGTTTTGCTCATACATTCAGAATAGCACCCTTGGCGCCGGAGGACACCAGAGCGGCATAGCGCTTCAGATAGCCGGACAGCTCCTTCTTCTTGGGCACGAAGTTAGCCATACGGCGGGACAGCTCTTCATCGCTGATCTTCAGTTCCAGCTTGTTGGCCGGAATATCGATGGAGATTATGTCGCCTTCTTCCACAACACCGATCACGCCGCCGGATGCAGCCTCGGGAGATACGTGGCCGATGCAGGCGCCGCGGGTGGCGCCGGAAAAACGGCCGTCGGTGATCAGAGCAACACTGTTGCCCAGACCCATGCCCATGATGGCGGAAGTGGGATTCAGCATTTCACGCATGCCGGGGCCGCCCTTGGGACCTTCATAGCGGATAACGACCACGTCGCCGGGATTGATCTTGCCTGCGTTGATGGCTGCCTGAGCATCTTCTTCGCAGTCAAATACTCTCGCAGGTCCTTCATGCACCAGCATTTCGGGCAGAACCGCACTGCGCTTAACAACACCGCCGTCCGGCGCCAGATTGCCCTTCAGTACGGCAATGCCGCCGGTGGAAGAGTAGGGATTCTCAACCGTACGGATGACGGTGGTGTCGCGGTTGACGGCGCCTTCGATGTTTTCGCCCAGCGTTCTGCCGGTGACGGTCATCACAGAGGTATCCAGCAGGTCCAGTTTGCTCAGTTCCTTCAGAACGGCATAGACACCGCCTGCCTCATTCAGATCCTCCATATAGGTGGGGCCTGCGGGAGCCAGATGGCACAGATTCGGGGTCCTGGCACTGACTTCATTAGCCATGTCCAGGTTGAATTCCACGCCGCATTCGTTGGCGATGGCAGGCAGATGGAGCATGGAGTTGGTAGAACAACCCAGAGCCATATCAGCAGTCAGAGCATTCTTGATGGCAGCAGCGGTCATGATGTCCCGGGGACGGATGTTCTTTCTGACCAGCTCCATGACCTGCATACCGGCATGTTTTGCCAGCTCGATTCGGGCAGAATACACGGCAGGAATGGTGCCATTGCCCTGCAGACCCATACCCAGAACTTCGGTCAGACAGTTCATGGAGTTTGCGGTGTACATACCGGAGCAGGAACCGCAGGTGGGACAGGTGTTCTCTTCGCAGATGGTCAGCTGCTTTTCATCGATCTTTCCGGCAGAGAAAGCGCCGACAGCCTCAAACATGGAAGAAAGGCTGGTCTTCTTTCCGTTCACGCGGCCAGCCAGCATGGGGCCGCCGCTGACGAACACAGTCGGAATGTTGACACGGGCCGCAGCCATCAGCAGGCCGGGGACATTTTTGTCGCAGTTGGGGACCATGACGACGCCGTCAAAACCGTGGGCGCGGATCATGGCCTCAGTGGAGTCGGCGATCAGGTCGCGGGTGACCAGGGAATACTTCATGCCCTCGTGACCCATGGCGATGCCGTCGCACACAGCGATGGCAGGGAACACAATGGGCGTGCCGCCGGCCATGGCAACCCCCATTTTGACGGCATTAACGATCTTGTCGATATTGATATGACCGGGGACGATCTCGTTATAGGAGCTGACAACGGCGATCAGAGGCCGTTGCTGCTCCTCCTGGGTCAGACCCAGAGCATGATACAGGGAACGATGAGGTGCATTCTGGGCACCGCACACGATGGTGTCTTTAATCATAGCAGTTTACCCGCTTTCTTGATAATTAAAATTGTCATTGCGAGCCAGTGCGCATACTGACGTGGCAATCTCCGCAGTCAAGGGAGATTGCCACGTCGCTTCGCTTCTCGCAATGACAGCGTGTTGGATTTAGTTGTTGATCAGCTTGTCCTCGTCATTCCAGCTGTACAGTTCGCGGATCTCCTTGCCCACGACCTCAGCGGGATGCTCGGCGGCCAGCTTACGCATGGCATTGAAATGGACCTGGCTGCCTGCGCTGGACATATCCAGCAGGAAGTCCTTGGCAAAGGTGCCGTCCTGGATATCAGACAGAATCTTCTTCATGGCCTTCTTGGTCTCGTCGGTGATGATCTTGGGGCCGGTGATGTAATCGCCGTATTCAGCGGTGTTGGAGATGGAGTAACGCATACCTGCAAAGCCGGACTGGTAGATCAGGTCAACGATCAGCTTCATCTCATGGATGCACTCGAAGTAAGCGTTTCTGGGGTCGTAACCGGCCTCGACCAGAGTCTCAAAGCCGGCCTGCATCAGAGCGCAGACACCGCCGCACAGAACAGCCTGCTCACCGAACAGGTCGGTTTCAGTCTCGGTGCGGAAGTTGGTCTCCAGAACACCGGCGCGGGCGCCGCCGATGCCCAGTGCGTATGCCAGACCAATGTCCAGAGCGTCGCCGGTGGCATCCTGATGGACAGCGATCAGACAGGGAACGCCCTTGCCGACCTGGTACTCAGAACGGACAGTGTGGCCGGGGCCCTTGGGAGCGACCATGATGACATTGACATACTTGGGGGGCTTGATGCAGCCGAAATGGATGTTGAAGCCGTGTGCGAATGCCAGAGTCTTGCCCTCGGTCAGGTTGGGTTCGATGGACTCCTTATACAGAGCAGCCTGCTTCTCATCGTTGATCAGGATCATGATCAGGTCAGCAGCCTTGGCAGCATCGGCAGCGGTCATAACGGTCATACCCTGCGCCTCGGCCTTCGCCCAGCTCTTGGAGCCCTCGTACAGGCCAACGACAACGTTGACACCGCTTTCCTTCAGGTTCAGCGCATGGGCATGACCCTGGGAGCCGTAACCGATGATGGCGACGGTCTTGCCGCTGAGCTTCTGCAGATCGCAATCCTGCTGATAGAAAATTCTGTTCATAATCAATACCTCTTTCTGAAAGTTGATTTATATGTTAGTTAAAACAGGGTAACCTTACGGATGGTGCTGGCGCCGCGTTCCAGAGCAACAACACCGGTGCGGCAGATTTCCATGATGCCGTAGGAGAGCATCAGATTGATAAAATCATCGGTCTTTCGGCTGTCGCCAACCATTTGGATGACCATGGACTGGATGTTGTAGTCCACGATCTTTGCCTCGAATGCATCAACGGCAGCCCGGACATCAGGACGTGTCTCGGCGTTGTTTTCAACCTTAATCAGCAGCAGTTCGCGGCTGACAGTTTCCTCGGGATCCAGTTCCGCAACAGAGACCACATCAGGAAGTTTGTAAAGCTGGTTGATCAGCTGCTGCTTGGTGATCTCATCGCCCTCGGACAAAATGGTGATTCGGGAATATTTGGAAGATTCCGTTTCACTGACGGTCAGAGCGCTGATGTTGAACTGACGGCGGCGGAACATGCTGGTGACGCGGTTGAGCACGCCGAACTGGTTGTTGACGAGAATGGCTACAGTAAATCTCTTCATATCAATCACCGATCCTTACAATCATATCATCCATCGAACCGCCGGGAGGCAGCATGGGCAGAACGAATTCGTCCTTATCGATGGCACAGTCTATCAGGTAGGGGCCGTCCCAGGCAAATGCTTCCGTAAGAGCGGCATCCAGTTCCTCAAGAGTAAATGTGCGGGCCGCCTTGACGCCGAAAGCTTCGGCCACTTTTACAAAATCAGTCTGGCGCTTGTCCAGTGTAGTGTTGGAATAGTGCTTATCGAAGAACAGGGTCTGCCACTGGCGAACCATACCCAGCACACCGTTGTTCAGCAGCAGGATGACCATGGGGATATTATTGGCTACTGCCGTTGCAAGCTCGTTCAGATTCATACCGAAGGAGCCGTCGCCGGTGACCAGCACGGTCTTTTCGCCGGTACCCAGCATGGAACCCATTGCAGCGCCCATGCCAAAGCCCATGGTGCCCAGACCGCCGGAGGAAATGAAGCGGCGGGCCTTCTTGAAGTTCAGATACTGTGCCGCCCACATCTGGTGCTGACCGACATCGGTTGCAACAGGAGTATCCTCTGTCAGGAATTTATTCAGGACATTCATAACGTTCCGGGGAGTCATGCCTTCACGGTTGTCCTGAGCCTCGTGTTCCTCTTCCAGGAACTTGTTGATAGTTGCGCTCCAGGAGGGGTTCTCTTTCTTTTTCAGCAGAGGAATCAGTTTCTGCAGCGTCAATTTAATATCACCGCGCATACCGGGTGTTGCCAGGACATTCTTGGAAAGCTCTGCGCCGTCAATGTCGATGTGGACGAACTTCGCGCCGCGGGCAAATTTGGATCGGTTGCCGGTTACGCGGTCACTGAAGCGGCCACCCAGGGCGATGATGCAGTCAGCGTGGTGCATTGCCATAGACGATGCGTAGTGGCCGTGCATACCCTGCATGCCCAGGAATCGGGGATGATCCGTGGGGATCGCGGAAACACCCATCATGGAGCAGCCGATGGGAGCATCAATCAGCTCAGCCAGGGCCAGAACTTCTTCCTGGGCTTCGGCAGGGATCAAACCGCCGCCGACATAAACAAAGGGACGCTTGGATGCGTTGATGGTTTCACTTGCCTGCTGAATGCGGATATCCTTGGCAGCGAAGCGTGGTTCGCGCACCACGGGAGGCTGGGGGGTATACTCGTACATTGCTACCTGAATGTCCTTGGGAACGTCCACCAGGACCGGACCGGGACGTCCGGAAACAGCCAGCTTAAATGCAGCCCGGATGGTATCGGCCAGGTTCTCAATGGAACCTACAAAATAGTTGTGCTTGGTAATAGGAAGGGTAACACCCGTGATATCCAGCTCCTGGAAGCCGTCCGTGCCGATGACATTCTGGGGAACGTTACCGGTTATGGCCACCATGGGAATGGAATCCAGATATGCGGTTGCGATGCCGGTAACCAGATTGGTAGCGCCGGGACCGGAGGTCGCGATACAGACGCCTACCTTACCGGTGGCACGGGAGTAGCCGTCAGCCGCGTGGGAAGCACCCTGTTCATGTGCGGTGAGCACATGCTTCAGTTCATCCTGATACTTGTAAAGGGAGTCGTAGATGTTGATGACCTGACCGCCGGGGTAACCGAATACCACATCGACGCCCTGATCGATCAAAGTACGAACGATAATATCAGAGCCGGATAACTTCATAGAATCACTCTCTTTTCATGTTTTCGATAATCAGTCTGCCCATCTCCCGGCAGCCAACCTTGATGCAGCCGGTGTCGGAGGACAGAATATCAGCGGTGCGGTATCCCTGGTCAAGGACCGCGCTTACCGCGTTTTCTATACAGTCGGCTTCTACTGCCATGTCGAAGGAGTAGCGAAGCATCATGGCTGCAGAGAGGATGGTGCCGATGGGGTTGGCCAGATCCATTCCTGCAATGTCCGGAGCGGAGCCGTGGATGGGTTCATACAGACCGCAGCTGTCAGCGCCCAGGCTGGAAGAGGGGATCATACCGATGGAGCCGGTAATCATGGAGGCTTCATCGGACAGTATATCACCAAACATGTTTTCTGTCACTACCACATCGAACTGACTGGGATTTTTTACAATCTGCATGGCGCAGTTGTCGACCAGCATATCGCTCAACTCCACATCGGGATATTCCTCGGCCAAACGGTGCATAACGGATTTCCAAAGTCTGCTGGAATCCAGTACATTGCTTTTTTCAACAGAGCAGATTTTTTTGCCGCGCTTGCGGGCGGTCTCAAATCCAATGCGGCCGATGCGCTCGATCTCCTGCTCACTGTAGCGAAGCTCGTCGATTGCGACCGTTTCTCCGTCTTCCTCGATTGTATTGTGGGCACCGAAATAGATACCGCCGATCAGTTCACGGACGATGATAAAATCGATGCCCTTGTCTACAATAGACTGCTTCAGCGGGGAAGCGCCGGCCAGTTGGGGCCAGATCTTGGCGGGGCGGTTGTTGGAGTAGACTCCCATACCGGCTCTCAGCCGGAGCAGACCCTTTTCGGGACGCATGGGGCCGGGAACATCATTCCACTTAGGGCCGCCGACGGCACCCAGCAGAACGCTGTCAGAATCCAGGCATTTGCTCAGTTCTGCCTGGGGCAGGGGATCGCCCCATTTATCGATGGCGCATCCGCCCATATCAACGTCAGTGTATGTAAACTCATGGTCATACAATGCGCAAATCCTGTCGAGGACCTTCAGCGCTTCGCCGACGATCTCGGGACCGATCCCGTCGCCGCGGATGACAGCAATATGTTTCTTCATAATATATCAACCTTCCTTCAGGGAAGCAAGCAGACCGCCCCTGGTGATGATGTTCTGAATAAAGGGAGGGAAGGGAGCAGCCTGATAGGTCTTTCCGGTGGTGATGTTGGTGATGACACCGGTGTCAAAATTCACATTGACCTGATCGCCTGCGACGATCTCTTCTGCAGCCTGTTCACATTCCAGAATGGGAAGGCCGATGTTGATGGCATTTCGGTAGAAGATCCGGGCGAAGGACTTTGCGATGACGCAGCCGGTGCCACAGGTCTTGATGACCAGAGGCGCATGCTCACGGGATGAGCCGCAGCCAAAGTTCCAACCGGCGACCATGACATCGCCCTTGCTGACCTGATTGACAAATTCTGTGTCGATATCCTCCATACAGTGCTTTGCGAGTTCAAGTGCATTGGAAGTATTCAGGTACCGGGCGGGAATAATGACGTCGGTATCCACATTGTCGGGGTATTTGAAAACCTTACCTTCTGTTTTCATGTGTTATACCTCCTTGGGGGCGGTGATATAGCCGGTCAGGGCGCTGGCTGCCGCGGTTGCGGGACTTGCCAGATAAACCTCGCTGTCCACATGGCCCATTCGTCCGACAAAATTACGGTTTGTGGTGGCGATACAGCGTTCGCCTGCAGCCAGAATTCCCATGTAGCCGCCAAGACAGGGGCCGCAGGTGGGGGTGGAGACGATGGCGCCGGCATCAATAAATGCAGTGACATAACCGCGCTGTACACATTCGCGGTAGATCTGCATAGTGGCAGGGATAATGATGCAGCGTACACCCTGGGCAACGGTATGACCCTTCAGTGTCTCATAAGCTGCCTCCATGTCCTCCATGCGGCCGTTGGTGCAGGAACCAATCACGACCTGATCGATCCGGATATCGGAAAGCTCAGCGGCAGGTTTGGTGTTTTCGGGCAAATGGGGGCAGGCAACGGTGGGGACGATCTTGCTCAGATCAATCTCGATGGTCTGCTCATATTCGGCATCTTCATCTGCGCTGAAGATCACGGGAGTTCGCTCGCAGCGTCCTTCCATGTATTTCATGGTCACGTCATCGACAGGGAAGATACCGTTCTTGGCACCGGCTTCAATGGCCATGTTGCAGATGCACAGACGGTCGTCCATGGACAGGCTGTGCGCGCCGTCGCCGGTGAATTCCATGCTCTTGTACAAGGCACCGTCAACGCCGATCTTACCAATAATGGTCAGGATCACGTCCTTACCGCTGCAGTTGGCGGGAAGAGAACCGGTCAGATTGAAACGGATGGCAGAGGGGACTTTGAACCAGGCCATACCGGTTGCCATGCCAGCGGCCATGTCGGTGGAACCGACACCTGTGGAGAAGGCGCCCAGAGCACCGTAGGTGCAGGTGTGGGAATCAGCGCCGATGATGCAGTCGCCGGCGGTGACAACACCCTGTTCCGGCAGAAGCGCATGTTCGATGCCCATCTTGCCGACATCATAGAAGTGGCTGACGCAGTGGCTGCAGGCAAATTCACGGCACTGCTTGCTCTGTTCGGCTGCCTTGATATCTTTGTTCGGAACGAAGTGATCCAGAACGATGGCGATCCGGTCCTTATCGAAAACGCTGTTAAAGCCTGCCTTCGTGAATTCGTTGACAGCAACAGGAGTGGTGATGTCATTGCCCAGGACAATATCCAGCTTTGCGCTGATCAGCTGTCCGGCGGTTACAGATTCCAATCCCGCGTGAGCTGCGAGGATCTTCTGCGTCATGGTCATTCCCATAATTTCCACTCCTTACTTTTGAATCATATTGTTGTATGCACTGATCAGTGCGTAGATACTGGCGCGGGTGATGTCTGTATTGGTGCCTGCGCCCCAGTACATGGTGCCGTCATCGGCTTCAATGCCGATGTAAGCAGCTGCGGTGGAGTCGGATGCCTTTTCCTGAACGGAATGTTCGGTGTAGACCTTCAGGGTATACTTGGCACCGGTGTAGTCGTGCAGCGCCTGGCTGACGGCATCCAGGGAGCCGTTGCCGGAGGCGGAAATGGTGGTAGGTTTGCCGTGACGCAGGAATGTGACGGAAGCGCGGACTTCTGTACCGTGACGGGTTAGATGGATCTCGTCCATACCGATGGGGGAATGGACATTGAGATAATGTTCCATAAAGATGCACAGCACATCCTCTGCTTTCAGCTCCCGGTGATCATGATCGGAAATGCTCTTGCACAGATAGCTGAAGTGCTCGCGCATCTGAGGCGGCAGGATGTAGCCATAGGTCTGCTCCAGCAGATAGCCGATGCCGCCCTTACCGGACTGGGAGTTGACGCGGATCACGTCGGCATCATAAGTGCGGTTGATATCCTTGGGGTCGATGGGAATGTAGGGAACGGTCCATTGATGCAGGTTTTTCTCTTCGCGCCACTTCATGCCCTTGGCGATGGCATCCTGATGGGAGCCGGAGAAGGCTGCGAATACCAGCGCGCCTGCGTAGGGGGATCGCTCGTAAACGTGCATCCGGGTGCATTTTTCGTATGCTTCAACAATCGCGGGCATATCGGAAAAGTCAAGGCCCGGTTCCACACCGTGGGAGTACATATTCATCGCCAGAGTGATGATGTCTACGTTTCCGGTCCGTTCACCGTTGCCGAAGAGCGTGCCTTCCACCCGGTCGGCGCCTGCCAGCAGCGCCAGCTCGGTGTCCGCAACACCGGTGCCTCGGTCGTTGTGGGGGTGCAGGGAAATGGTCACATATTCCCGGTATTTTAGATTTTCGTGCATGTATTCCACCTGGCTGGCATAGACATGGGGCATACTCATCTCTACGGTGACAGGCAGGTTGATGATGACATTGTTGTCAGGGCCGGGCTCCAGAATATCCAGAACCGCATTGCAGACTTCCAGCGCGTATTCCGGTTCGGTACCGGTGAAGCTTTCGGGAGAATACTCAAATCGGAAGTTGCCTTCATATTCTGCAGCCAGCTTCTTGACCAGCTTTGCGCCCTCAATGGCGATCTGTTTGATCTCCTCTTTGGACTTGCGGAATACCTGTTCACGCTGTGCAACGGAAACAGAATTATAGAAGTGAATGATGGCATTGGGGGCACCCTTGCAGGCTTCAAAGGTCTTGCGGATGATGTGCTCCCGGCACTGGGTCAGAACCTGCACCGTCACATCCTGAGGGATCATGTCATTTTCAATCAGCGTACGCAGAAATTCGTATTCCGTCTCAGAGGCGGCAGGGAAGCCAACCTCGATTTCCTTGAAGCCGATCTTCAGCAGTAGTCGGTAGAATTCCAGCTTTTCTTCCAGGCTCATAGGGATCACCAGACTCTGATTGCCGTCACGCAGGTCCACGCTGCACCATGCGGGGGCGGTTTCAATGTGATCTTTCTGGACCCACTTGTAATGGGTACCCGGCGCCGGGTAGTAGCCGATTGCATACTTGCTGGTATTCATACTAACTGCTCCTTTACTCAGAGATTATACAATTCGGAAGCCCTCATCTTTCAGGGCCTGAATGATCTGCTGCACATGTTCGTAGTTACGGGTCTCCATGCTGACGCGCAGGTAGCATCCGTTGATGCTTGCGGTATCGCCGGAGCGCTCATGATAGATGCGGGTGACATTGCCGCCGCATTGTGCGATGACCCGGGAAACTTCCATCAGCTGTCCGGGTTTGTCGACCAGTTCGATCAGCAGGGTGGAAGAACGTCCGGACTTAATCAGGCCGCGTTCAATGACGCGGTTCAAACTGGTGACGTCGATATTGCCGCCGGAGACCAGGCTGACAACTTTTTTGCCCTTGATGGGGAACTTGTTGAACATGGCTGCCGCGACGGAGACAGCGCCTGCGCCTTCGGCAATCATTTTCTGCTTTTCAATCAGCGCCAGGATGGCTGCTGCGATTTCATCCTCGGTTACAACGGCGATGTCATCCACATATTTCTGGATCAGATCGAAGGTGATCTCGCCGGGTTTTTTCACGGCGATGCCGTCGGCAATGGTGGATACGGAATTGAGCATTTCAATATGCCCATCGTGGATGGAGTTGTACATACTGGGAGCGCCGGCTGCCTGAACACCGTAGACCTTAATGGAAGGCCGGATGGATTTGATGGCGAAGGCAACACCGGAGATCAGACCGCCGCCGCCGATGGGGACGATGACCGCGTCAATGTCGTCCATCTCATTGACAATCTCCAGACCGATGGTGCCCTGACCGGCGATGACATTTTCATCATCGAAGGGGTGTACGAAGGTGTAACCCTTTTCGTCGCGCAGTTCCAATGCCTTCTGATAGGCATCGTCATAAACACCTTTCACCAGGCAGATATCAGCGCCGTAAGCCTTGGTAGCTTCAATCTTGGAGATGGGGGCGCTGTCCGGCAGGCAGATCAGAGAGTCAATACCGTATTTGGAGGCTGCCAGAGCAACACCCTGGGCATGATTGCCGGCGGAGCAGGCGATCACACCGTGGTTTTTTTCCTCTTCGCTGAGCTGTGAGATCATGTAGCCGGAACCACGGAGTTTGAATGATCCGGTGTTCTGCAGATTTTCAGGCTTCAGATATAGTTCGCAGTCAGGGGCGATGCCATAGGCTTTTGCCAGGGGCGTTGGACGAATGATGTTTTTCAAAACCACAGAAGCGTGGAAAACCTTGTCGATTGTCAGCATATCGTGACCTTCCTTCCGGTGATGAATAAAAGGCCCTGTCTCTTTTTGACAAAGAGACAGGGCCTTTACCTTACAATAAAGAACCTTGCGGTACCACTCTTTTTGCCGCATGCTACGGCCTCTCTGTGTGGCTATGCTGATAGCCACGCCCAGGGTAACGGTCGGGATCCGTTCGTCCTACTGAGTGTGTTCACCGTTCAGATCGACCGCTCCAAGGCCAGTATACAGCTTCAGCGATATCTGACTTGCACCAACCGTCAGCTCTCTGAAATCGCCGGATGAAACTGCTTTATCCTCTTCCTCGCGTTTGCTATGAACTTTGGGAAATTATAACATCCATCGTCAAAAGTGTCAAGCGGAAGAGAACAAAAGTCTTTGCAGGCAACACAGTTTTGTAATATGTCACATAATTTCCAAAATCCAACCTTCGGGACTGGTGATTTTGCCCATCTGAATATCCCGCAGTGTGTCGTAGAGTCTTTTAGTGACGGGACCCATATCGGTCATACCGGAGGGGAAACAGATCTCTGTGCCGTGGTCGACGATCTTGCCGACGGGGGAGATGACGGCAGCGGTGCCGCACAGGCCGCATTCAGCAAACTCGCTGATCTCAGCCAGTTCCACGGGCCGCTCTTCGACCTCCAGACCCAGATACTCTGCTGCCACATGGAGCAGACTGCGGCGGGTAATGGAAGGCAGGATGGTATTGGACTTGGGAGTGACCAGCTTTCCGTCCTTGGTAATGAAGATGATATTGGCACCGCCGGTCTCCTCAATGTAGGTCCGGGAACCGGAATCCAGATAGACATTCTCATCGTAACCCTGCTCGTGCGCATCCACAATGGCATACAGACTCATGGCGTAATTCAGACCGGCCTTGATATTGCCGGTGCCTCTGGGAGCTGCACGGTCATAGTCGGAAATGCGCAGAGTCAGGGGCTTTACGCCGCCCTTGAAATAGGGGCCAACGGGGGTGACAAAGATACGGAACTGGTATTCATTGGCAGGTTTGACGCCGATGATGGAGTCGATGCCGAACATGTACGGACGGATATACAAAGACGCACCGGAGCCGTAGGGAGGAACCCATTCGGCATTGGCCTTGACGACCTTGCGGACTGCTTCGATAAAGCGCTCTTCCGGAAAGACGGGCATTTTCATCCGGCGGCAGGAGTCTGCCATTCTGGCGGCATTCAGATCAGGACGGAAGCAGACGATACGTCCGTCTTCCGTGGTGTAAGCCTTCAAACCCTCAAAGCAGGTCTGTGCGTACTGCAATACGCAGGCACATTCACTCATTTCGATCATATTGTTATCAGTGAGTACACCATCGTCCCACTGGCCGTCTTTGTAATTGGCGACATAGCGCAGATCGGTTT
The DNA here is from genome assembly GCA_017620525.1 of Oscillospiraceae bacterium. GTDB lineage: Bacteria > Bacillota > Clostridia > Oscillospirales > Oscillospiraceae > Faecousia. Next base: position 17,303 of record JAGAUY010000103.1, read on the forward strand.
TAACATAGCCGAAGCCGAGATTGCTCCAGTCGATATTCTTTCTTTCCATATTAAAACACCTCGTTTGTTTTTTGGTCTGTACTATTCTAGCACCGAAAAACGCTGCGGTCAATACGTCTCGAGAAAAAATGTTCCTCCACTGCGGGCAAATGTCCGCAGTGGAGGAGAGGTCATTCATTTTCCTGATGCGCACGGTGGGCCGAGAGGAAGAGGTTGGCAAGCTCAGAGGCGATCAGGTGCCTTTTGCCGTCATCGGCCTGAAGTGCTTTGATGTAGGATATGACATTCTGGGGACGGATGATGTCTCTAGGTTTGCTGGCATTTTCGAGCATCAGCAAATCGAATACATTGTCGAAGAATGTGTTGCGTTCTTCCTGCGTCATTCCGTCCAGCCAGGTTCTGAAGGTCCGGTCAAGAAATCTGGAATCTGCTGACAGATCTTCTCCGGGGATAAAGCTTCCGCCTTTGATCTCCCATGAGTAAGGATCATGCTGCAACAAACCAATCTGCTTGCTTTTGATGATGATATGCGGCTCCTCATGTTCCAGCAGCATACCGAAGATGGAAGACTCGGGAACATAAGTGCGTATCTTCGGAACGATGTTCAAATATCCCGGATTTGTCATCATGCCTTCCGTGAAGCCGGGACCATCCTGATTGTATACGGTTACGATTCGTTTACGGACGAAGAAATCACTCATTGCGGCGGCATAAACTGCCAGATTACCGCCTTTGGAATGACCGCCCAGGTGCAGCGGCATTTTGGTTGCTTTTGCAAGCGTCTGCGTATATTGCAGCGCCAGACGTTGAGCCGGAACGCTCTCCTGGAAGCTCATGTTAAAGTCCTCGCGCCATCCAACCAGGGTATTGTCCGTACCGCGGAATGCCAGAAACGCAGTACCATCTTCCAGATAAAAGGTGATTGCTGCAAATTGGGTATTCTCTTCGGGATCGAAAATATCCTGATAGAAGGACATACCGACTCTTCCAAACCGATTGCTTTCCGCTGCAGCAGCGAGCAGATCCAGATCCCCCTTGAAGTGTGCACGTCTCTGGGCCTCGGGATCCTGCAGAAGTGCATCTGCAGCCGAACGCAGAGAAATCCGTTGCAGGGGTGTTTCAGGTACAATGCCGCAATAGCGGATATAGGCCAGGGTAGAGAAGATCAGTGCGTCCACAGGATTGGGCGGCATCTGGGAAAAGAGAATATCGCCCCGCCAGTATAAATAATCAATCATATCGCCCATATGCAGACTCCTTTTGCTTTCAGGGTTTATGCTAAGCATTCTATCACAGAGGATGCTAAATATCAATCGATTCCAGAAATCCCCAAAATAAAATGGCAGCACCGCTTTGCGGTGCTGCCAAAAGGAATAAATTATGAATTACTTCTTGAGCATTGCAATTGCAACGCACAGGGACAGATAAACACGCTCGACAGAGCTAGCTCTCGAAGTCATTGCCACGGGAACCTTGGTGCCGGCCAGAACACCGCAGGTGTTGCAGTTGGCGGACATACCCAGAACCTTCATGGTGGTGTTGCCGGCCATGACGTTGGGCATTACGACTGCATCGAATTCACCGCACAGATCGCAGGCAAAGTTCTTTGCCTTGGCAGCATCCTTGCTGACGATCAGGTCCCAGGTAATGGGGCCGACGACATTGCAGTCAGCGATGGGCTCAATCTCGTGCTCACGAACGATGTTCTGAGCCTCGACAGTATCGCGCATATGGAAGCTGGGCTTCTCAGCCAGAGCGAGCAGAGCAACATTGGGATGCTGCTTGCCCAGAGCATTTAGAACCTCGACAGTGTTCTTGACGATCTCCATGCGCTGCTCAACGCTGGGGTTGACAGAAACGGAAACGTCGGACAGAGCCAGGATGCGGTCATAATAGGGCACCTTGACCAGAGCGACTTCGCTGACAAAACCCTTGACCAGGTTGTTCTGCTTGTTCAGGATGGGCATCAGGAAGCTGCGGGTGGAGGTGTTGCCGCGGATCAGGACATCGCCCATACCGGCATTGACAACGTCGATGGCATGCTGAACCAGATCATCGCCTTCATCAACATGGCAGATGTCATAAGTACGGTCCTTCAGACCCATGCGCTCCAGGATGGACAGGATGCGATCCTCGGAACCAACCAGGACGGGACGGCAGAAACCGTCAGCTTCAGCCTGGAAAACAGCGCTCAGGATATTCTCAACATAAGCGCCGGTAACAACAACACGAGCGGGCTTCTTCAGAGACTTTGCACGCTCAATTACAAAGTCAAAATCTTTTTCAAAAGCTTGCATGATTACGATTTCTCCTTTCGGATGATTAGAACAGGCCCATACCGCCGTTGATCGCCAGGAACAGAGGTGCAAAGACCAGAGCCACAACGGTCATCAGCTTGATGAGGATGTTGATGGAGGGGCCGGAGGTATCCTTGAAGGGGTCGCCGACGGTATCGCCGACAACAGCTGCGCGGTGAGCTTCGGAACCCTTGCCGCCGTGGTTGCCGTCTTCAATGTACTTCTTGGCATTGTCCCAGGCGCCGCCGGCGTTGGACATGAACAGAGCCATCAGAACACCGGTAACCAGTGCGCCTGCCAGCAGACCGCCCAGAGCAGAGGTGCCCAGAACGCAGCCGACGAACAGGGGAGAAATGACGGACATAACGCCGGGAACCAGCATTTCCTTCAAAGCAGCCTGGGTGGAGATAGCAACACAGGAAGTGTAGTCGGGCTTGCCGGTGCCTTCCAGGATGCCGGGGATGGTGCGGAACTGACGACGGACTTCCTCAATCATCTTGTAAGCAGCCTTGGAAACGGAGTCCATGGTCAGAGCGGAGAAGAAGAAGGGCAGCATGCCGCCGATGAACAGGCCGACGATGACCTTGTAATTCATGATGTCGATGCCGACGTCCTTCAAGCCGACAGCCTCAGCGTAGGAGACGAACAGAGCCAGAGCGGTCAAAGCGGCAGAGCCAATGGCAAAGCCCTTGCCCATAGCAGCAGTGGTGTTGCCGACAGCATCCAGCTTATCGGTGATCTGACGGACGCTGCGGGGCAGGCCGGACATCTCAGCAATACCGCCGGCGTTATCGGCGATGGGGCCATAAGCGTCAACAGCAACAGTGATACCGGTGGTGGACAGCATACCGACAGCAGCCAGAGCGATGCCGTACAGGCCGTCAGCCAGGAATGCGCCGATGATGCCAACAGCAATCAGCAGAATGGGGATACCGGTGGATTCCATACCGACAGCCAGACCGGAGATAACGGTGGTGGCGGGGCCGGTCTCAGACTGCTGAGCGATCTTCTTGACGGCACGGTAATCGCCGGAGGTGTAGATCTCAGTGATGATGCCGATCAGAACGCCGACGATCAGACCGCAGATAATAGCGATAGCAGCCTTGAAGTTGCCGAAAATAATCTTGCTCATGATCAGAGAAGCAATCACAACAATGGCGCTGGAAGCGTAAGTACCAGCCTTCAGAGCCTTATGGGGGCTGGATTTCTCGTCACCCTTGACGAAGAAGGTGCCCAGGATAGCTGCAGCGATACCGATTGCAGCCAGAATCAGGGGGAACACAGCACCGGTGATGGAATAGGTAACAGCACCCAGAGTAATGGCAGAGACGATGGAACCGACATAGGATTCAAACAGGTCAGCGCCCATACCGGCAACGTCGCCGACGTTGTCACCAACGTTATCAGCGATGGTAGCGGGGTTACGGGGGTCGTCCTCGGGAATACCAGCTTCGACCTTACCGACCAGGTCAGCGCCGACGTCAGCAGCCTTGGTA
>JAGAUY010000014.1 GCA_017620525.1 Oscillospiraceae bacterium
CCTGGGCAAGTACACCTTCGTCTCCGCTCAGATTGAGATGGTTCCCCAGAACTACCAGCCCCTGAACGAGGAGCAGAGTATCATGATGCAGAAGCTCATCGACGCCATGGAAGAGGACGACGATGTGCAGAACGTCTGGCATAACTGGGAAGAGTAATTATCCCAGTCTAATATTTGGCCATACCTGAATCATACTCAAACGAATCACCCTTTTGCGGACAACCGTGAAAGGGTGTTTTTTATGCACTCAGAATTTCGGCCGGAGCATCTCTCTGCGGTCGGAAAATGCTTAATTTTAATCATACCGGAATTGACTGGAAAGTGATATAATTGTATCATTATGAGGTAATATACCCACGGCAAAGGAGCTGCTTTATGGCAAAGACCATTGTATATCGTGAAGAATTTCGGAAAAAGATGCTCTCCGGCATCAATCAGCTTGCGGATACCATCAAAATGACGCTGGGACCCAACGGACGGAACGTGGTCATGTATCAGAAGGCGGATCTCCAGGGTGCGGATTATTCCGACCGGGCAATGGCAGGAGCCAGGGCCATGGTCATCAATGACGGCGCCACCATCGCCAAGGGTATCGTGCTGGAAGACCCTGTGGAGAATATGGGCGCACAGCTTCTGCGGGAAGTATCCTCCAAGACCAATGATCTGGTGGGCGACGGCACCACCACCGCTACGGTGCTGACTCAGGCGATCCTGAATCAAAGTCTGGTCAATCTGGCAGCGGGTGCCCATCCCCTGCTGCTGAACAAGGGCATCAACGGTGCTGCCCGGGTGGCTGTGGAAGCTCTGGCAAAATCTGCTGTTTCCGTCAGTTCTCAGGAAGAGATCAGCCGGGTAGCTGCCATCTCCTGCCAGGATGACAAGATCGGCGACCTTGTCGGCGAGGCACTGCATCGGGTCGGTCCGGAGGGTGTCGTGGAAGTGGAGGACTCCCAGAGAAATGACACCAGCATCGAGATCCTGGAAGGTATTGTCTTTGAGCGGGGTTTCCTGTCTGCGCTGATGGCAACGGATAAGAATCAGACTGTCGCAGAACTGGAGGATCCCTATATTCTGATCTATGACGGCAAATTAACCACTTCCCAGGAACTGCTCCCGGTACTGATTCTGGTGGCTGAACAGGATCGCCCCTGCCTGATCATCTCCGAAGGTGTGGAAGATGATGCCATGGGTCTGATCCTGCAGAACAAGCTCCACGGCGATCTGGATGTGGTTTGCGTGCTTCCTCCTCTTTACGGCGACGGCAGAAAGTGGCGCATGGAAGATATGGCTGTCCAGACCGGAGCCACGCTCATCACCAAGGATCTGGGTCTGAACATTCAGGATGTAACGCTGCAGATGCTGGGCCAGGCAAAACACGTTAAGGTCACTTCCAATCAGACGGTGATCACCGGCCCTGTGGGCGATCCGGAGGCTGTCGAAAAACGGATCCGGGAACTGCGTTACATGGCAGAACACACGGATTACGAATTCAATCGGAAGCGCTATCAGGAGCGGCTGGCAAAATTCGTCTCCGGTGTGGCCAAGATACGGGTCGGCGGTCTGACGGAACTGGAGATCACCGAGCGGAAGTTCCGGGTGGAGGACGCCATTCACGCAGCCCGGGCATCCTGCGAAGAGGGTGTGGTCGCCGGCGGTGGTGTGGCTCTGCTGAATGCCGTCCCGGCTGTGCGCGCATACGCCGAAACCCTTGAGGACGACCAGCGCACCGGTGCCATGATCCTCCTGAAAGCGCTGGAAGCCCCGGCCCGTCAGATCGCACAGAACTCCGGGCTCGACGGCAGCGTCGTCGTGGGAAAGCTCCTGCACGGTGCCCCCGGAACAGGCTATGATGCCTCTGCCGATTGCTATGTGGACATGCTCAGCGCCGGCATCATCGATCCGGTGAAAGTGACCCGGCTGGCTCTGGAAAACGCCGTCAGCGTTGCCAGCACCCTGCTCACCAGCGAAGTTTGTGTCGTGGACACCGATAAAAACTGACAGGCAAAGGAGTGTTACCGAAATGATTTCCAAAGAAGGCGCGATCAGAAAGTTTGTCCGTGCATACAGCATCCAGGTTCCCCAGGAACTGGTGGAGGAAGAATACCATATGTGCGTGATGGATATGAAGCACAAAATGGTATACGGTCAGATGATGGGCAGCCACCAGATGAATCCCATGGAACAGGCAGAGGCCCTGAAGGAATCCCAGGAAGAGCTGATGGAAGTGGCGTATCTGTCGGTAAAAGAAGACCTTGTCATGAAGGATGTCATCGCCAAGGGTGATTTCTCCGTTACAAGTGAGGAGCTGCAGCAATATGCCGAAGCACTTGCAAAACGGCAGAATACCACACTGGATATGGTCAAGCGCTTCTTCGGCGAGGACTTCTCCCTGCTGGTTGGAGATGTGAAGCGCCAGAAGGCGGAGGACTGGATCTACCGTCAGGTCTGTGCTGATCTGTAATGCAGAATACCTATTTTTGATAATAGATTTCAAATCATCAAAACTGTACAATTCAGTTAGGGAAACGCCCCGCTGAATTGTACAGTTTTTCATTTTGGGAGGAGGTCCACACATGGAAAAGAAAGTATGCGTGATTACAGGCGCCACCGGCGGCATCGGCACCGCCGCGGTAAACCAGATGGTAAAAAACTACAAGGTTCTGCTGTCCGATATCAATCAGGAGAAGATCGACGTACGGGTCGCGGAACTTCGTGAGCAGGGCTACGAGGTGGACGGCATGGTCTGCGACACTTCTGACCGGGCACAGGTCCGTGTACTGGCTGACAAGGCCGCTTCCATGGGTCCAGTGCAGGGTGTGATCCAGCTGGCCGGCCTGACCCCCGCTGTAGCTTATTTCAAGGACATCGTGGCAGTGGACTGCATCGGCATGATGAATATCAACGAAGAATTTTTCCGTGTGATGGAGCGGGGCGGTTCCATTATGGACATCTGCTCCTGCGCCGGTCATTTCTTCGGGGAAGATGTTCTACCCATGGACATCTTTGAAACCGCCCTGGTGGACAAGCAGAAATTCTATGATGATTTCACGGAACTGCTGGCAGACTACGGCGATGATACCGCCGCAGCCCAGATGGCTTATGTGTTCGGCAGAAGTTTCGCTTACTGGTATGCCAGAAAATGCGCCTATCCCTTCGGCCGCAGGAAGGGAATCCGGGTCAATACCGTATCCATCGGTTTTGTCAAGACAAAGCGGACTGTGGACGACTACATTCTTGCCGGAGAAGATCCGGATGAAAAGATCGCCACTCAGATGTCCTACAGTGCCTTCGGCCGGCCCGGCACCCCCGAAGAGGTCGCCCATGTCTTTGAATTCCTGATCGATGAGCGCAATTCCTATCTCACCGGCTGCGACATCTATTTTGACAATGGCTGCGACGCCAACGGTTACATGGGTCAGCAGTTCAACTTCGATCCGTCTGAGATTACATATGATCCGGAAAATACTTCTCTTCTGGAAAACAGATAACATAAAAGCAGCTCGCTTTCGCGAGCTGCTTTTTCAATTCACAATCATCTGGAAAGGCAGACACCGCTGTCAATGACGCAGGAGTTGCCATTCATGAACTCAGACTCATCGCTGGCCAGATACACAGCCAAAGGAGAGATCTGCTCCGGGAAGCCGATGATGCCGCCAGTCCACTTGTAAGCGTCGGAATTGTATCCGGAAGTCTGGTGGATCACGGAACCCTTTTTATTAAAGACAGGAGCAGATTCGGTGATGTTGGTAAGGATCGGGCCGGGACAGATGGAGTTGCAGCGAATGCCGTATCTGTAGTATTCAAACGCAATGGCCTTCATCAGTGCATTGGCACCTGCCTTGGACGCAGAATATGCAGGACCGCCGGTGGCGGACTCGAATGCGGCATTGGAAGTGATCATCACGATGGAAGCCTTATAATCCTCATCCTTATCCCACTCACCCTTGAAGTAGCGCAGCGCAGCGCGGGTTACCTTCATGGAGCCGGTCAGATTAACAGCCAGCAGCTTGTCCCAGTCTTCATTGCGGATATCTTCCACCAGGGTGAAGTCATCGGAGATGCCGGCATTGTGGGACAGCACATTCATGGCACCATAGACTTCCACGCATTTTGCCACAGCGGCAGCGCAGTCGTCATCGCTGCAGATATTGCCTTTCAGGGTAACCAGAACATCCTCGCCGAAACCTTCATCCTTCGCTTCTTCCACCAGTTCGGCCAGCCGGGCCTCGTTCAGGTCTGTTGCAAGAATCTTTGCGCCTTCTCTCAGGAACGCCAGGGCGATTGCCTTACCCATACCGGATGCGGCGCCGGTGACCCAGGCGATTTTTCCATTCATACGATCAGCCATATCATTACCCCCGATTTATATTTTGAGTCGTGTGTAATCACGGTCAGTCAAGTTACACAGTATCATTATAGAAAACAGGGTATGAAAATGATATTACCAAAATTGATGATTTTGAACAAGAAGCATTTTCGCTACACCGTTTTTCTAAGCAATTTAACCAACAGTTCCTGTTTGTTCGATACACCGAGCTTGGAATAGATATGAGCAATGTGCTTATAGGTAGTAGACTGGGAAATGCACAGGATCTTGCTGATATTGGCCGGTGAAATGCCCTGACTCATAAAATCCACCACTTCAATCTCGCGGGCAGTCAGGCCGGCTGTACGCAGATACTCCTTATCGATCTGAGACCAGCTGCTACCATGATAGAAGAAATTCTTAAACGAGTCATTCAGGCGGTTCACCGCCAGCTGCAGATGGTAAAGCTCCCGGTTGGTAAACGGCGTATCCTGGATGCGGTCCAGGGAGATGACCATTCGAATACAGCCATTGAGATCAAAGAGTCCGAATCCCACCGTATGCTTCAGTCCGCGGTCATTGATGTAGTTGGGAATAAAGTCCGGGGAATTCTCCTTGACCCAGTTATGAACATTGATGGTGGGCTGATTGGGGTCCTCCCGGTGATCGATAAACACATTATAAAGGCCTTCATCCGAATCAATATAGTACTCCAGATAGGCCTGATTATAGTGTTCCGCCACATTTTTGAGGTAATGTCCCATCAGTCTGTGGTTTGCATCGATCAGAAACAGAGTACCCTGGTGGAACGGGCAGATTCTTCCTACGTTTTCCAGAATATTGATGCCATAGCCTCGTGGATCATGGGCCTTGCCGCAGATGGCCATAAATTCGTATAGCGTCTTCCAATCCACTTCGGAAGGCGTAATTTTTGTGTAAAATTTTCGCTGCGCCATTGCTGTCCTTCCTCTTTTCGTTGGTAAAAATTACAAAAAACGATACGAACACATATTACTATTTGTAGTATACTCCAACACAGCACATAAAGAAATAGGCAAATTTAAGTATAAAACTGGAAGTATTTCCCATATCTTTCGCTGCGCACCTTCGTCGTTTTGCCCAAAAAGATTTTCTTGGTATAGATAAAATTAGGTATATTGCTAAAATTCCTAATTTTATCCATATTATTTTCCAAGGGATTCCGATATTATACTATTGTAGTGAATCCCACCACATTCACATCGAAAGGAGCAATTAATTATGGCAATCAACAGAAATTCCAAACTGAGAGATGTTCTGCAGGTACCTGAGGCTGTTGCCGTCATCGAAGAGTTCTTCCCCGGTTTCGTCGAAGAGAAGGCTTCCCAGCTGGGTCCCGTTATGGGTATGAAGATCGGTATGCTTCTGAAATTCCCCCAGGTTGGCCTTCCCAAGGAGTCCGTTGAGAAAATCCTGAGCGGCCTGGATGCTCTGGGTGCAGAATAAACCATTGTCAAAATTCAGCTTTTTTCAGAGAGGAGTAATTGAAAATGGCAGATGTTAAGAGTTCCCGCGTAACTAAAGAAAGAAAGAGTCTGGCTTATCTGCAGAAGTGCAAGGATGAGGGCCAGAAGATCGTACAGATGTGCCCCGGTCCCAGAGACCAGTTCTTTACCATGGCCGCTGATATGGCCGGCGTCGACGTTTGCCGTCTGACGGTTCCCGGTGACGGCTCCGATCCCGAAATGCAGATCAAGCTGGCTCCCTTCTGGATCAAGGTCGTTCACAACGCCACCAAAACCATCCACATCAACTTCTATATGCAGACTCCCACCTATGCTTCCGACAGAGACGCTGTTTACAATGGCTCTATGTACATGAACTGCGGTGCTGACTCCCTGCTGTGCATGGGCATCACCCCCGAAAGAGTCAAGGTCATGACCGACAGCTACCTGCCTCTGTTCGGCCACATCGGCGCACTGTCCGGCTGGCAGACCGTCAAACAGGGCGGCTACAAGAAGATGGGCAAGACCGCTGAGTCCGCAATGGAAATCTTCAAGCTGGGCTACGAGTATCAGGAAAACGGCATGGGCTGTATGACCATCGAGCTGACTCCCCACGAAGTCTCCGAGGCCATCGCCAAGAAGCTGAGAGTTCCCGTCATCAACATCGCCGGCTCCGCAGCCTGCGACGGCTCCGAGATGGTCGACTTCGACACCTTCGGCATGATGCCCACTTTTGCAATGCACGCCAAGGTCTATGCTGAGTTCTTCCCCTTCGCCTGCGAAGCTTACATGTCCTGGGCAGACGATGTCCGCGAGGGCAACTACCCCGAAGACAAGCACTGCTGGCATATGGATCCCGTGGAAGCAGAAAAGTTCCGCGAGATGCTGGACAAGTTCTGATCGTATCGCTTTCATCCCCGCCGCATGAGCGGGTCATATAACGACAGCCATAGTAGCCCCCTTGGGATTATACACTCCTCCCAGGGGGGCGTTTCCATCCCGTCAGCGCCTCGGGCGCTCAGAAAAAAGTTTTCGCCATCAGGACTGCGGTTTTGCTGCGGTCCTTTTTTGATATTCCTGTTCACTCATATTCGGCAAATAACCGGCGTTGCCTTGCATTTGTCAACATTTGGTGCTATTATCAAATTGTTCAAAGTAAGATGGGAGGAGCATTTTTATGAAGAGAAGAATCATATCGGCGCTGCTGGTGCTGACCATGGTGCTGGGCATGATTCCGGCAACCGTCTTTGCTGCGGAGAACACGGACTTCATTGCCTCCGTTGCGCCGGAAACCGAGGTCCCGGAGGGTTTCACCGGAATCTATGACACTGCCGGCCTGAGCGCCATGACTGCCAATCCATCCGGAAGCTACATCCTGATGAATGACATCGCCGCGAATCTGACTTATCCCCTGTTTTCCAAAAGCAAGCCTTTCACAGGTGTGCTGGATGGCAACGGCTATACCATCAGCGGTCTGGACCAGTATAAATACATTGACAACCAATCCGGTTTTATCGCCGCCATCGACGGCGCGAAGATCTATGACCTGAGAGTCTCCGGTCAGATCAAGAACTACAACAACGTCAATGTCGGCGGCATCGTCGGCTATGCCACCGGCGATATTGAAATCAGCAACTGTGTCAACGACGTTGCCATCACCCTGACAGAAACCGTTGTCAGCTGCGGCGGCATCATCGGCGGCTACGAGGGAAACGGCAATACTGCCAGCATCTCGTTCTGCCGCAATGCTGCGGATTTCGATGCCCCCTACTATGTCGGCTGCGGCGGCATCATCGGCCGGATGGTGACCACCGGATGCACCGTCAATGTGCTCGGCTGCCGCAACGACGGCACCCTTTCTTCCTATGGCCATCCCGGCGGTATCATCGGTCTTACCAGTGAAAACTACATTCGCCCCGACCAGTCCGGCAGCGATACCATCCTGGTCAGCTCCTGCGGCAACTTCGGAACCATCGCCGCAAAGGAAAGCGGCGGCGGCATCGTGGGTATGTCGGAAGTGTCCATGACCGTCGAAGACTGCCTCAATGCCGGAGCCGTTTCCTCCACCCTCGGTCCCAATTACACCGGCGGCATCGTCGGTACTTCCTACGGTAAGATCACCCGCTGTGTCAATGTCGCGGTGATCAGCGGTTCCCCTGCCAAATGCGCCATTGCCGGCAGTACGGAAGCCGCAGAAGACATTACCAACTGCTACTGGCTGGATAACTGCCTCCGGCTCTATGGTGTAATCGGACAGACCGGCAGCATCTGCGAGGATACCACCGGCATGATGACCGCTGACGCCATGGCCAGCGAGGATAACCTGCCTACCCTGAGTTTCCCGGAAACCTGGATCATGGATCCTTCCCTGGGGCATCCCGTCCCCGCACTGCTGTATGATCCCAATGTGATCGTCACCGGCAAATGGGGCCCCAACGTGACCTTCACCCTCTACCGGGACGGCCTGCTGCACTTCACCGGTTCCGGCCCCATGGAAAGCTACAGCGGTGACGGCCGCAACACAGAAACCGACAAGCGTCCCTGGGCCGGCTATGCCGCCATGGTCACCACAGCAAAAATCGACGAAGGCATCACCGACGTCGGCGGCTTTCTCTTCAGCGGTCATGACAATCTGACGCAGGTCACCATTCCCAAAGGCGTCACCGCCATCGGTGCATGCGCCTTCGAAGAATGTGCCGCGCTGACAGCAGTGACGCTCCCTGATTCGCTCACCTCCATCGGCATGGGTGCCTTCCTGCACTGCGGCAGCCTCACGGGCATCCACATTCCTGCCGGAGTGTCCGCAATCGGCGACTATGCCTTTACTGCCTGTCCTGCGCTGGATACCATTACCGTCGAGGAAAGCAGCCCGTATTTCCTGGCTGACGAAAACGGTATCCTCTTCACGAAAGATCTGAAAACACTGATCCGCTATCCCCAAACGCTGGACAGCTCCGAGTATTCCCTGCTCCCCACCGTGCAGACCATCGCCTGCGCCGCCTTCGGCGGTAATGAATATCTGCGGACAGTTTATTTCCATGATAAACTGGTGAGCATCGGCGCCCATGCATTCGGCGAATGTACGGCACTGGAGCACATCTCGCTGCCGGAAAGCCTGGAGACCCTGGGCAAGGGTGCTTTCCTGCGCTGCACCGCAGCAACCACCATCAATCTGCCCGAAAAACTGACGGTCATCGAACCGGAGACCTTCATGGGCTGTACCAGTCTGTTCAGTCCCGGTGTTCCCTATGGTGTATCGACCATCGGTGAGGGCGCGTACATGATGTGCGAGAGCATGGTCAAAATTGCCCTGCCTGTCACCGTCAAAAAGGTGGATACCCGGGCATTCTACGGCTGCAATGCCATCGATACCGTCTTCTATGACGGCAGAGATTACCAGTGGCAAAAAATCGAGATCGCATCCGGCAATGAGCCTCTGACCTCCGCTGAAACCTATCTGTTTGAGTTTGACATGAACCTCTATCAGGCAGATTACCTGACCTCCGGCGATACCGTCTCGGCAGGTATGCACGAATATATCTACGACCAGACCCCCACCAAAGTCCTTCTGAACTGTCTGAACGAAAGCGGCATGGAAAATGCCTCTGTCTACTGGGAATCCCTGAAGACAATCTTCGAGACCTTCAATGATCCGACCTATCTTGAAGGATTCGTAACCAGACCAAAGGACCTTTACAGCGCAGTGATCCTTTCAACGCTGCAGGGTTCTGCCAGCGACAAACTGATTGAATCTTTCCTGGACGCGGCAGGCGAGAATCTGGTGGAGCCGATGAAAGAAGCCTGTGAAGTGATGGATCGTCTGTATCAGATCGATCTGCTGGACGCAGAAACGTTCCGGAACCTGAGCCGTGAGCAGCAGCAAACGCTACAGGAAATCCTCTCCGATCTGTATCAGGACGATATGCCGGAAATGGGCACCATCGACAAGGCTCTTGGCTGGATGGACAACGGTCTGAAAGCTTCCAAATCCATCCAGGACTTCCTCGATTATGTCATGCTCTGCACCACTGTCTACAATGTCAGCGAGGGCATGGAAACCGTGCTGCGTCAGGCTTATGCCGACAGTCTGAATTACAACAACCCCGATCTGACGGCCGCATTGAATGACTGCGTGTCCATTCTCGATAAAAGTCAGCTTCAGTTTTATGATGATCTCGTCACAGAAGGCGTAGTGGCCGCGGGCAAATTTGCTGCCAAGTACGCGCTGGACAAATACTACTGGAAGGACGTCCAGACAAATCTGATCCTTTCCCATCCGGAGGTCGCCCTCTATAAATTCGCCTATGATGCCGGTGCGCTCCTGACCAACCGCCTGGGAAATACCGATGCGGTAATTGAAAAATACCTGTGCATGATCGCGGTCTCCGATATGGAAACACTGATGCTGAAGGCCTATGAAAACCTTCATTCTGCCTATACCGGAGCAAAACTGGACAGCGAAGCCGAAGCATATCTGGCTGCGGTGGATATGACCTTCGCCCTGCGGGATCTGGACTGTGTCCGGGCATATGAATATGTGGATGCAGTGGATCAATCCTATCTGTATGCGCTGGAGGAAGCTTTCGGCACGGCAGGTACCTCCGAAACCGGCAATCTGTCCAGCGCTGACAGGATCAAATCAGCCATCAGCACCATCCAGAAAGCCTATACCGTGGAATACGAAACCGCCCGGACTGCCTGGATCAACAATCTGAAGCTGGACTACCCCGGTTATGGCCTTGAGTACAAATACAATTACCTTCTGGAAGAAAGCAGCCTCCGGATCGAACACAAGGAATTCGTCGTCGCCTGCCCCGTGGATGTGTTCGTCTATGATGCCGCCGGAACGCTGGCAGGCTATGTCAGCGGGGACGAAGTCTGGTCCAACGGCGACATCCTCGTGGCGAAAGACGGCGGCACCAAAACTGTCCGTCTGTATGACAGCACGGACTATTCCATCAAACTTGCAGGTACCGCCAGCGGCGACATGGACCTGACCGTGACAGACGTGGATGCAGACGGCAATCAGACCCGGACCGTCCGATACTATGACATTCCGCTGACCGACGGAACCTCCTATTCCATCTCCGGCGACAGCTACGCGCTGAACAGCGGCAGCATCGAGGCAGATTACGACAGTGCCTCCGGTGCCGGTGAACACGCGGTTTCCATCCAGTCGGGTATGCTCCTCCAGAACGGCCAGCCCTGCCTGGAGACCACCGCCGCCGCGGGCGATCTGCTGAGTATCTGCGCCTTCATTCCCGACGGCTATCAGTTTCTCAAATGGGAAGCAGACCCGGCTTATGTGGCCTTCGGGGACGCCGCAAGCTGCACCACGACTTTCCGTATGCCCAACAGAGCCGTAAGCATCAGAGCCGTGCTGCAGGAAAAGCCTCCTTTTGAGGATGTAGTGGAAAATACATATTACTATGCCCCGGTGCTGTGGGCTGTGAAAAACGGCATTACCACCGGTCTGAGCGCCACCGTCTTCGGTGTGGATGCCAGCTGCACCCGCAGTCAGTTTGTCACCTTCCTGTGGCGTGCTGCCGGATGCCCGGAACCCACTTCTTCCTCCAATCCCTTCTCGGATGTGGAAAATGATCAGTTCTATTCCAAGGCAGTCCTCTGGGCCGTGGAAAAGGGCATTACAACCGGCCTGAGTCCCACCCATTTCGGTGTCAATGACCCCTGTACCCGAGCCCAGGTCGTCACCTTCCTGCATCGCTATGCAGGCTCCCCTGCCCCTGCAGGCAGCAGCAATCCCTTCACCGATGTAGAGGAAAACCAGTTCTATTCCACAGCCATCCTGTGGGCCGTGGAGGAGGGTATTACAACCGGTCTGAGTGCCGATACCTTCGGTGTGGAATTCCCCTGCAACCGTGCTCAGGTCGTGACATTCCTCTACCGGGCGATGAACTGATGCAGGCATGATAAACCCCCCATGATGCAGATGCATCATGGGGGGTGATCTGTTTCAGATGATCCCGTTATCAGCGTTGTACGCAGTTATGCAACTGCACGGTACAGGAAGGTAACGACCTGGCCACGGGTACAGGGATTGGCAGGAGAGAAGGTGGTTGCAGAGGTACCGGTGGTGATGCCCTTCTCATAGGCCCACAGCATGGGAACAAAGTAGAACTGAGCAGAGTCCACATCGGTGAAGGAGTGGCTGTAGCTGCTGGGAGCGGGCTTGCCGGCATAGCGCCACAGGAAGGTGACAACCTGGCCGCGGTTGCAGGGATCATTGGGGCCAAAGGTGGTGGCGCTCAGGCCGGTGGTGATACCCTTTTCAACAGCCCACAGAACTGCATTGTAGTAATACTGGCCGGGTTCGATATCGGTGAAAGAGTGGCTGGTGCTGGTAGGAGCGGGGCAGCCGGCGGCGCGCCACAGGAAGGTAACGACCTGGCCGCGGGAGCAGGTATCCTCGGTGCCAAACAGACCGTTGGGATAGCCGGTGGTAATGCCGGCATTCACGGCCCACTCAATGGGGGTGGAGTAGTACTGGCCCCAGGGAGCGTCGGGGAACAGAGGTTCTCTCGTGCCGCAGACGCTGCAGTAGCCGTTGACAAAATTATGGGGAGAGGCAGGAATGACCTCAGTGGTGGTAGCGCCGCAGTCATAGCAGGTCAGCAGCTTGTTGCCGATGCTGGTGCAGGTGGGCTTCAGGGTAACGGTGCCGGTGTCCCAGGTATGGCCGTTGGCAGGCAGGACATGATACCAGTATGCGCCGCAGTTACAGAAATCGATCTGGGCGCCGTCAGTGGTGCAGGTGGGGTAAGCAAACAGCTGATCCCAGGTGTAGTTATGGGTATGGGCGGTGCTGGAAACAGCGGACAGATAGTAGAACATATACTCCTGCGCAGCGCTGCTCTGGTTGTTGTCCAGGACCACCAGGTAATAGGTACCGTTGGTCAGGTAGTGATCGATCAGGTAGTTATAGTAGCCATATTCGCTGTCGTAATAGACCTCAGCCACCCACAGGCAGACATCGCCGGTCTCATTGAAGATACCGAAGCTGAGGCTGTCGGTGGGAGAAGCAGCAATGAAAGCGACATCGGAAGGCTGGGACAGCGTAAACTCAAAGAAGTCCAGGTCATAGCCATAGACATTGCCGGAAACGGTGTAGTCGCTGTAAATAATGTTGACATAATCAATGCCGTCATTGGGTTCGCTCTCGTAGAAGCTGTTGTCGCCCACAGCTCTGGAGGTATTCAGATTGGACCGGTAAGCCTCAACGAGAGTTGCGTCATCGGTCGCAGCAGGCTGGCCAATGGCTTCTGCCATGCGGTTCCATTCTGCGTCTTCCGCTTCTGCGCTGGCATACATGGGGATCAGGGAAATCATCATGGCGCAGACGAGCAGGATACTCAAAAGCTTTTTCATCATATGTATTCTCCTTTTTCGTTTGATTGGCCCGACAGGGTCATATTGGTCAAGAGTATAGTAGCATATTAAACAGAAAAAGTCCATCGATAATGACAAATAATGTGTGTAAAAAAGTACCGCCGGCACAGCCTGCGGTACTTTTTGGTAATCATTCAGCAATGGCGCGGTACAGGAAGGTAACCACCTGGGCGCGGTTGCAGGGGACATCGATGCCGAAGGTATCGGGTGCAAGGCCATTGGTGACATGGTTTTCAACGGCCCAAGCAATGGCGGTGGTGTAGAACTGGTTTTCCAGAACGTCGGTAAAGGGGTTGCCGGCAGATGCGGGCGTGGGACTACCGGCATAGCGCCACAGGAAGGTAACAACCTGAGCACGGTTGCACGGGTCGTTGACACCGAAGTTATCATTGGACAAGCCGTTGGTGATTCCCTTCTCAACGGCCCACAGGACGGCCTTGGAATAGAACTGATCCTCCTTGACATCCTGGAAGGGGTTCTCTGCAGAGCTGGGCTCCGGGCAGCCGGCAGCGCGCCACAGGAACGTGACCACCTGGCCGCGGGTACAGCTTACGTCAACACCGAAGGTATCGGCAGACAGGCCGGTAGTGACATTGTTCTGCACAGCCCATTCAATGGCATCGGAGTAATACTGACCGCTGAGAACATCGGTGAAGCCGGGCTCCGGCTCGCAGTTCATACTCAAATACCAGTAGATTTCCGTACCATCGTTGATTTCGGTAATGTCAAAATCAGACAGGTCCAGACCGGAGATGGCGGATTCCATGCTCTCCCGCCCGCCCTTCACAATCGCCAGAGTACCGGGTGCATAGGAACTGCCGTTGTCGCGGTAGGTGCCGGACTCGGACACAGTCAACGTTCCATAGTACCAGGTATTGTCATAACGATAGAAGAATGCATTCAGCAGAAGGGTATTGTTATTCTCCAGTGTGCCGTTCACAATAATGTCGGTACGGGAAGTGATTGTGCCGTTCAGGGTCAGGATGCAGTTTTCACCGATGGTCAGGCTGGCGCCCTGGTTGACATAAATCCTGACATTGCCAGGGATGGTCAGAGATTCGGTCAGCTCCATGTTCGGTTCGTCAGAATTAGAGGTAAGGTAAAGCTCATAAATGTGGTGCTGGGGATTCGATTCAGCTGCTGCCATTTCCGCAACTGCCGCAAAATCATCAGGACTCTGAGCATATTGGTATTTCATCAATTCGCCGGAGTAGATTTCCACATTGTCCGTATTGATGCCGCAATCCACGCTGCAGGCGAAGATGCCGCCGCCCATGATCACCAGGCTGCCGGTGACGGTCACATCGCCGAGTACTTCCATATATTCGCCCTCATGGGTCAGGGTGCCCTCCAGGATCAGGGAATTGCAGATAAACTGAGAGCCGTACTCCGTGGTTACGGTAACATCTTTGGGGATGGCGAGCTGCTCATGCAGGTTGACGATCAGGTTTTCGGGGATGGTGATGTCTTCCTCGATGGTAATCGGACCGTCGCCGTTATAGTAGCTGGCATAGGTGACCGAATCATAGGTTCTGGAGGCAATGCGCTTCAGCTCCTCGAAGTTGGAGAAGTAGATGTACTCAGATTCACCAATCTGATACAGGACCCATGCGATCTCTCCGTCGTCGATAATGAAATCGGACATATCCAGGCCGGTGACAGCTTCTCCCACATCGGTGCGGTTGCCTTTTGTGATCTCCAGTCCGCCACCGCCGGTATAACTACCGGAATCCGCCACGGTCAGGGTACCGCTGCAGTAGGCAGCATCGATGTAAATGGAGTTCAGCCACACAGAGCCGTTGTTTTCCAGAGTACCGTTGAGAATGATGTCCGAACGGGAAATAAGGCAGCCGTCCAGGGTCATGGTGCAGCCTGTGTCAATAGTCAGACTGGTGCCCTGGTTCACATGTATGGACATCCTTTGGGGAACAGTCAGGGAGTCAGAGAGCACTATGTCGGGATTCGCAGCAGATCTGGTGATATAGATCTCATAGATGACAGCATTGTCGGACTGCAGGGATGCAACCGATGCAGCTTCGTAAATGTCATCCGCGCTGTTGACATACATGCACAGACCCACCATGCCGCTTTCGCCATTGCTGATTTTGGACAGATCAACACCGGAATCCATCATGCAATAAAAAGAGCCATTGTTTTCGATGCTGCCGGTGACAGACAGAGTGCTGAAGGTTTCGAAATACACGGCATTGCTGATCAGCTTGCCCTGAACGGCCAGGTCAGCGCAGTAGAAATGGGAACCTTCACTGACAGTCAGCGTGACGCCCTCGGGGATGATGACCTTGTTGTCAACTTCAATCATGACGCCGGAGGGAATGGTCAGATCCTCCTGGATGGTCAATTCTCCTTCACCGGTGTAGGAGATAAAGGGAAAGTCCTCATAGGTGCCGGCAGCAATGGCCTTCAGCTCCTCAAAGTCAGCGAAGCCATCAGGAGCAGTATCGGCTGCCAGCGCGGCGATGGGCAGCAGACAGCATACCATGGCTGCGCAGAGCGCCAGGCAGAGCAGGCGGCTCAGTTTCTTCTTCATAACAGATCCTCCTTTGTTGTCACATTGATCATGCGCTGAATACATTATAGAGTTTTTCCGGGTATTAGTCAACGAAAAGGTAAAAAGTATCATATTTTCCCATAAAATGGATGGGAAGAATCCCCGTATCCGATGGATCCGGGGATTTTCACTTTAAGTCATGGCACGGTACAGAAAGGTGACGACCATGGCTCTGTTGCAGGGTGTACCCACACCGAAGGTGTCAGCGCTCAGGCCGGTGGTGATCCCCTCCTCCACCGCCCAGAGGATGGCGTCGGAGTAGAACTGACCGGCAAGCACATCCTGGAAGGGATTATCCGATACAGCAGGTGCAGGCTTTCCTGCATAGCGCCAAAGGAAGGTAACCACCTGGTCTCGGGTACACGGTTCGTTGACACCGAAGATCGTGGCAGCCAGGCCGGTGGTATAGCCATTCTCCACGGCCCACAGCACCGCAGTGGTGTAGAACTGGTCTTCCAGCACATCCTCAAAGGGGTTGACCGCAGAGTCAGGTTCCGGCTCACCAGCCGCGCGCCACAGGAATGTGACAAACTGGGCGCGGGTGCAGTCCTCATTGACACCAAAGATGGTATCGCTCAGACCATTGGTGATGCCGTTCTCCACGGCCCACAGCACCGGCTCATAATAATACTCGCCCTTTTTGACATCTGTGAACGGGTTGCCGGGATCCACAGGCGCGGGAGATTCACCAGGATCCAGGACCTCAGTCCTGCCGTCAAAATACTTCTTCTCGGAATAGCCGCAGCGGTCACAGGTCCAGATGATGCCGTCGCTCTCGTGCACCGTGGACCACCAGTGGCCAAGACCGGTGCCGTGGTTTTCCGTATAGGAATCGCCGCAGACCGTGCAGGTATAGGTGGTATATCCGCCGGCAAGGCATCCTTCTTCCACTTCCTCTGTCACTTCGTAATCGTGATAGTCATAACCGATCTCCACAGTCTCTTCCAGTCCGCAGACTTCACATCTGTGGCCGCCAAGTCCCTTGTCGATGCAAGTATTGGGCACGATTACCGACCACGGGGTCCATTCGTGGCCATATGCGGGAACCTCACTGCTTCTGCCGAATTCCCCGCCGCAAAGTTTGCAGTACTGTACGTCGTATCCGGGCTGCGTGCAAGTGGGTTCTACAGTCTCGGTATAATACTCGTGGGAAAAGTATTGCGTCTCTGTCTCTACATTGCCGCACCGGCCACAGGTACGGCTGCACTCAACATAACCGCAGGTATGCTTGCCGCCCTCCGGCACCCACTCGCTGTAGTCGTGGCCAAGAGGATCGCTTGTTGCAGTAAAGGCAATCCAGTCACCGTGGGGAGTGCACCAGATATACTTGCCCTCACCAGAGGTTTCGCAGGTGGGTTCCTTGGAAGATTCGACGATGTATTCCTCAGATGTCAGCTCGGGCATGGTCTGATAGTGCTCTTCGCCACAGATATAGCAGCTGCTGTAGATCTGACCGGCTTCCGCGGCTGTGGGGAAGGAATTGATGTGGTAATACCACACATGGGTCTCGAAAATGCTGGCAGGATCCGCAGGATCAATAACCAGGAAGGCAGGCTTCATGCCTGCGCACATATACCAAACCACCTTGCCCTGCGCAACGATGGGCTGGCAGTCGGACATGAGGGATTCGCAGGAAGGCGTCTCAAACTGATACACCTGTGTCAGAGCCTGACCCTGACCGTCCACAAATACATAACAGTGGGTCGGATTACCAATATCGGGCAATTCCGTCCAGTGGATCATAAACTTGTTGCCGTTGATCTTCACCAGCTGTGGATTGAACAGGTCGCTGTAGCTGTCAAAACCAGTCAGATAAGTCACAGCAGTGGAAAGTGTCTGCTTATCCGTGACGGACAGGAAGATGGCCCGCTGACCGCCGGCATAGAAAGATGCGGACTGGTCAACCGTATTGCCGACCACCAGGTAAGAAGAGTCGGAAATCTCAAAACCGCCGACACTGACACCGGTGTCATTGCTGCCGCTTTCGCCTCCGATCGCCAGCAGATCCACAGTTTCTGCGCAGGCATAGTAATAAGAACCACTTCCGGCGGGCACCTTGGATAACGTGGTGAACTTATCCTGTCCCGCAGGGTCATAATACCGTGTCAGGACCACAGAACGGGGATGCGCATCACCGTGGTCCACAGCCACCAGATCGGCATTGCTGCCATCGACGCGGATATACTGATTGAAGGAATGGCTGACATAGCCATATTTGTTGTTCATCACGTCATAGAAGGAGTCCGTAACGGCCATGTCAGAAATGCGCACATTCATCGTCAGATTGGCCTGATGATGTACACCGTCGCTGCTTGCATACATCTCATGGCTGGTGCGGATATACAGATAGCCGTTGTATTCCGCGGTGCTCATTCCGCCGGCATCGAAAGGAACGGTGGTATTTGCGCCGTAAAGGCTGGCATGCCCCAGACGGTTCCAGTTCTTGTCATACTTGACCACGCGGATGACTTCGACAGAGTCGTCCTCATCGGGATTCTCCTGGCCGTAAATCAGGAAATTGTAACTGTCTCCACTGTGGAAGCCACCATAGATGGGCAGTTCCGGCTCAATGAGAATCCGGTTGATGTACTCAAAATCCGCCCCATAAGTCTCAACGGTTGTGACCGCACCGTTAAACTCCACTCGCGTGTAGATCTGCAATGCTGCGTCATACATCAGCGCGGAATATGCCGGGTCAGTCCAGCGGTTGGCATTGATGTAGTTGTGCTGGCCCATATTGTTGGTCAGCACAGGAGCATTGTCCAAAGCGCTGGATTCCTCAGCGGTGGCCTCCGGCGTTGCCGAGCGGGTCAGCTTGTCATCCACTGCGGTAACATTGGGCACTGCCAAAGCCGCGGGAGTCAGATACAGCACCATCATCACCGCGCACAGGCACAGAAACAATCGCCGTATTTTCATTGTAGATTCCTCCGTTTCTTTCCGTTTATGGAACCATTATAGCAATTCTTCAGTAGCGTGGCAAGGCCGAAAATCAGAAAAGCCAACAGCACAGTGCTGTTGGCCCGGATGGTTAAAAAAAGGGCTACGGTAAAACCGTAGCCCTAGTTTTGGGGATTATGACTTATGCAAACAGACGATACAGGAAGGTAACGACCATTGCACGAGTGCAGTCAGAACCGATACCGAAGGTGGTCTCGCTCAGGCCGGTGGTCAGACCGGACTGGACAGCCCACATAATTGCATCGGAGTAGAACTGACCGGCAGTGACATCCTCGAAGTTGTTCTCACCGGAGACCTCGGGTTCGCCAGCATAGCGGTACAGGAAGGTAACAACCTGTTCGCGAGTGCAGGTAGCGTTGACACCGAACTCGGTAGCGGACAGACCAGTGGTGATGCCCTCTTCGTAAGCCCACAGGACAGCCTTGCTGTAGAACTGGCCATCAACGACATCCTCGAAGGGATTGACGGTGGTAGCGGGTTCGGGACAGCCAGCTGCACGCCACAGGAAGGTCACGAACTCAGCACGAGTGCAGGAGTCGTTGACACCGAAGATGGTCTCAGACTTGCCGTTGGTAATGCCATTGTTGAATGCCCACAGAACTGCATCGTAGTAGAAGGTATCCTCGATGACATCCTCGAAGGGATTCTGGACATCGCCACAGACGGAGCAGATGCCATCAACGTAGTTATGGCCAGTAGCCTCGATGGTCAGGTTCTTGCGGTTGGTCAGCTGGATGCCGGCAGCGTCGGCGAAGACAGCGTCGCACTCCTCGCAGTACCAGTACTCAGCGGAGCCGTTATCGGTGCAGGTTGCAGCGACAGCCTCAACGTAGGTCAGAGGCTCGGCAGCGATGGTCAGGTTCTTACGGTTGGTGACGATGGTGCAATCAGCGTCAGCGAAGACGGTGTCGCACTCAGCGCAGTACCAGTAAGCCTCGGAGCCATTCTGGTGGCAGGTAGCCTCAACAGCGGGGACATACTCAACAGCGGTAGCCTCGATGGTCAGGTTCTTGCGGTTGGTAACGATGGTGCAATCAGCGTCAGCGAAGACGGTGTCGCACTCAGCGCAGTACCAGTAAGCCTCGGAGCCGTTCTTATGGCAGGTAGCCTCGACAGCGGGGACATACTCCAGAGCAGTTGCGGGGATGACCAGGTTCAGACGGTTGGTCAGCTGGATGCCGGCAGCGTCAGCGAAGACGGCCTGGCACATCTCGCAGTACCAGTATTCCTGCATACCATTCTTGTGGCAGGTAGCCTCGACAGCCTCAACGTGGGTCAGGGGCTCAGCCTCGATGGTCAGGTTCTTGCGGTTGGTCAGCTGGGTGCCTGCAGCGTCAGCGAAGACAGCGTCACAGGTCTCGCAGTACCAGTACTCAGCGGAGCCGTCCTGGTGGCAGTTGGGCTTGACAGCCTCAACGTGGGTCAGAGGAGCAGCAGCGATGGTCAGGTTCTTGCGGTTGGTCAGCTGGGTGCCTGCTGCGTCAGCGAAGACGGCGTCACACTCAGCGCAGTACCAGTACTCGTAAGAGCCATTCTGGTGGCAGGTAGCCTCGACAGCCTCAACATGGATCAGCTCCTCAGCGGGGATGACCAGGTTCAGACGGTTGGTCAGGTAGATACCGGCAGCGTCGGTGAAGACAGCGTCGCAGATCTCGCAGTACCAGTACTCAGCGCAGCCGTCCTGATGGCAGGTAGCCTCAACAGCCTCGACATAGGTCAGGGGCTCAGCAGCGATGGTCAGGTTCTTGCGGTTAGTCAGCTGGGTGCCTGCAGCGTCAGCGAAGACAGCCTCGCACTCCTCACAGTACCAGTACTCGTAAGAGCCATTCTGGTGGCAGGTAGCCTCAACAGCCTCAACGTAGGTCAGGGGCTCTGCGGGGATGGTCAGATTCTTACGGTTGGTAACCATGGTGCACTCAGCGTCAGCAAAGACGGTGTCGCACTCAGCGCAGTACCAGTACTCGTAAGAGCCGTTCTGGTGGCAGCCAGCCTCAACAGCGGGAACATACTCCAGATCGGTTGCGGGGATGACCAGGTTCTTGCGGTTGGTCAGGTAGATGCCGGCAGCGTCAGCGAAGACGGCGTCGCACATCTCGCAGTACCAGTACTCGTTCATGCCGTTGAAGTGGCAGGAAGCCTCAACACCCTCGACATAGGTCAGAGCGGAAACAGCGGGAACGGTCAGGTTCTTGCGGTTGGTCAGGATGGTGCCAGCTGCGTCAGCGAAGACAGCGTCACAGGTCTCGCAGTACCAGTACTCAGCGGAGCCGTTCTGGTGGCAGGTAGCCTCAACAGCAGCGGAGTAGGACAGAGCGGGAGCAGCGATGGTCAGGTTCTTGCGGTTGGTCAGCTGGGTGCCTGCGGCGTCAGCGAAGACAGCGTCGCACTCGGCGCAGTACCAGTACTCGGCAGAGCCGTTCTGGTGGCAGCCAACTTCGACAGCCTCAACGTGGATCAGAGCCTCGGCAGGGATGGTCAGGTTCTTGCGGTTGGTCAGCTGAGTGCCAGCAGCGTCAGCAAAGACAGCGTCACAGATCTCGCAGTACCAGTACTCGGCAGAGCCGTTCTGGTGGCAACCAACCTCGACAGCCTCAACGTAAGTCAGAGCATACTCAGCCTCGATGGTCAGGTTCTTGCGGTTGGTCAGCTGGATGCCGGCAGCGTCGGCGAAGACAGCGTCGCACTCCTCGCAGTACCAGTACTCAGC
>JAGAUY010000002.1 GCA_017620525.1 Oscillospiraceae bacterium
GTAGTTTGTAGTCGTTCCTTCCTGTGTCAGCTTCGTGATGAATTCCCAGTCAGCGTCATTAGCAGCGGGGATTTCAACATTCAAAGGCGCAGAGCCGTCATAGCTGCCTATTACCGCACCGGTAAAGGTCAGGGTATTGGGATTTCTGATGCCCGTGTCCTCAACCGCCTCCCGTACCTCAGCGACGATTTCGGACTTATCCTCCTGGGTGTAGTAATCTGTTCCCTTTAATGGGGTATAGCCGTCGAATTCTCCGCTGGATTTTGCTTCTGCCAGCGCATCGGCAACGGCACTGTCCAGATCCGCCGAAGTCAGATAGTCGGAATCCTTATTCTTGATCTGCTCGATCTTTTCCTGAAGCTGCGCCCAGGCAGGCAAGGCCGGATCGGTGGACTCGTCGCCGGAGGGATCCGTCCCCACGTTGACAGTACCGACAGCTGTCCAGACCGTGGGCATCACTTCCCCTTCCTTTGTGCCGTAAACACCAAAATTCAGAAGACCACCGCATTTCGCCAGGACCTCCGCCGGGATTCTCCCGGATGCGTTGAGATCGTTGATGACCACCTCGTCATGGCTCCATACAAAGGTCTTTGAAAACCCTGACCAGGTGCTGTCAAACAACACTTCCACCTCCGCGCCTACCATCCCCGCTGTGATAGGCGCCAGGCTTCGTGTTTCGATCTCGGATTTTGAGACAAAAATTCTCGCAACCAGCATTTTATTTCCTCCTCATTCAGATTTTGAAGTATTCCGGATACCGGTCCGCTTCACCCATGCTTTCCAAACGGGAGGATATTGCCGCAACATATGCAACTGATCATCTATTCAAAATCCCGGCATTGATCACAATGCCGGGATTCCTATTTTATGCTGCGCCGTTCATCTCCCGGCGGATCACGCTGGCCACCCGGGCAATAAACTGGGAATTGGTAGGCTTCCCCTTCTCCGGATCGACGCTGTTGCCGAAATAGGCATTGAGAAGATCCAGATCACAGCGGTTCCAGCACAGTTCGATTCCATGGCGGATTGCCCGCTCTGCCCGGGAAGGTGTTGTCTGATGGGTTCTGGCAACACTGGGATACAGCCGGGTGGTGACTTCCTTCAAAATCTCTCTGTCCTCCACCGCCAGACGGATGGCCTCGGCAGTATAGTCAAAACCGAGAATGTTGTTGGGCATCCCGAAATTCGTCAGGCTGTCCTCGATGACCGTGATCAGCTTTTGCGGATCCATCCGCTCCTGCGGGGGCATTCTGACCAGATCCTGCAGATTTGCCTTGGCCGCGCCATAGGACTCCGCGTCCTCTGCGGTCACCAGCCGCACCAGCGCATCAACTTTCATTTCCAAATTACTCATATCCATTCTCCTTTCGAAACTGCATCATACACTTCTGACAGGACAGGCCGGATTCGAACCGGCTGGGCAGATCGCCGGCGGACGCGACCATTGCCCCGACCCAGGTCCATGCGCCGCCTTGCCAGCACCCCCCTGAGCCGGCGCCGCTCCCAGGCAGCCAGCTGTCCCATGTGTACGATTTATCGGACGGGTCATGTGGTTTAATACTCATAACCGCTTCCAATTACTCATTTTGGGTACATTGATATTATATACTCGGTATGCGTATTTTTCAAGTAGAATAATACTCAAATTGCGTATTTCATTTTTGTTGATATTACCCAAACCGAATTTTATCGTTGACAAATTACTCGAATTGTGTAATATTGTAAGTGGGGTGATCTTAATGAACAGAATCCATGAATTGAGAGTTGCCAGTGGCATCAGCATGAAACAGGCCGCTGCAGCACTGGAAATGCCATATACTACCTACGTCAACTACGAAAAGGGTCTGCGGGAACCGAGCTATGAAGTTCTGATCCGGCTGGCCAATCACTACAACGTCTCCATCGACTATCTGATTGGTCATTCTCCCGAAAAACAAAAAGCGCCCGTCCTGAACAGCAGAGACGAGCGGGATATTGCCCGTGATCTGGAACAGATGATGGCGCAGCTGGACAACGGCGGCGATCTGATGTTCGACGGAAATCCCATGAGCGATGAAGCCAAGGCCAGCATTCGCAATGCCATTCAGCTTGGTCTGGAAGCGGCCAAGGTCAAGAACAAGGAACGTTTTACTCCAAAAAAATACAGAAAGGGATAACTGCCATGGACCAAAAGCGCATGGCGGAGTCCCTGGTGCGCAAATACGGAACGCGGGATCCCTACCGGATCGCCGGCGCCATGGGTCTGATCGTGATCCACGCGCCGATGCAGGGAATCCGCGGGTTCTACCAGAACATGAAGCGCTGCGGAATCATCTACATCGACAGCAATCTGGACGAACAGCAATCCCGCTTCGTATGTGCCCATGAGCTCGGCCATGCTCTTTTGCACCGGGGATACAACCGCATATATATGGACACCCATACTTACTTTGCAGTCAACCGGTATGAGATCGAAGCAGACCATTTCGCTGTGGATCTGCTCTATGACGACGATGACCTTCTGCCGTTTCTGGAACATCCCGTTCAGCTGGCGGCTGACTGCATGGGAGTCAGCGTTGAGCTGGCATCCTACCGCCTGCAGTCGATCAAAGCATAAAAGCCTCATCCGTTCGGATGAGGCTTTTATAAATTCAATGCGCAAACTGGCTTTTATAAAGTTCCGCGTAGAATCCGTTCTTCGCCAGAAGCTGGGTGTGACTGCCCTGCTCCACGATGTGGCCGTCCCGCATCACCAGAATCAAATCGGCTTCCCGGATTGTGGACAGCCGGTGGGCAACGATAAAGGATGTCCTTCCCTTCATCATGGTATCAAATGCCTTCTGGATCCGGGCCTCCGTACGGGTGTCAATGGACGATGTTGCCTCATCCAGGAACAGCATGGGCGGCAGACACAGCATCACCCGGGCAATACACAGCAGCTGCTTCTGTCCCTGGGACAAGCTGCCGCCGGATTCTCCGATAACGGTGTCATAACCATCGGGAAGCCGCTTGATAAAGCCGTGGGCATGTGCCTGCTGCGCCGCAGCAATGATCTGTTCATCCGTGGCATCGGGCTTTCCCATGGCAATGTTTTCCCGGATGGTGCCCGCTTTCAGCCAGGTATCCTGCAGTACCATGCCCACACAGCGCCGCAGTTCTCCCCGGTTCATGTCCCGGGTATTGACACCATCCAACAGGATCTCGCCGCCGTCAGGGTCATAGAAGCGCATCAGCAGGTTGATGAAGGTGGTCTTGCCGCAGCCGGTGGGACCGACAATGGCAATGCGCATACCGGGCTTCACGCTGAGGTTAAAATCACCGATAAGAGGCTTTTCCGGTACATAGGAGAAGGACAGATCTCTGATCTGTACAGCTCCTTCCACCTTTTCGGGGCGGCGGGGATGCTCCGGTTCCGGGCTGCGCGCAGGCTCTTCGATCAGCTCAAAGACGCGGCAGGCGCAGGCCAGAGCGTTCTGCAGCTCCGTGATCACACCGGAGATCTCGTTGAAGGGTTTTGTATACTGGTTCGCATAGTTCAGAAAGCTGGTCAGATTGCCGACGGAAATGCCGCCGCTGATGGCCATCAGTGCGCCGGTCAGACCTACACCTGCGTACACCACGGAATTAACAAAACGAGTTGCCGGATTGGTCAGACTGGAGAAAAATATCGCCTTGAGCGAGCATTTCTGAAGCCTTTCATTGACCTCGTCAAAGGCCTCCATGGATTCAGCTTCATGGCCGAAAGCCTGCACCAGCTTCATCTGTCCGATGGTCTCGTCGATGATGGCTGTCTGCTCGCCCCGGGTAACGGACTGAAGCGCAAACATGGAATGGGTGCTTTTGGCAATGAAGTTTGACACCACCAGCGACAGCGGCGTGATCACGACCACCACCAGAGCCACCGGAACACTGATCCGCAGCATAAAGAACAGTGTGCCGAGGATGGTCATAATTCCTGTAAAAAGCTGAGTAAAGCCCATCAGCAGGCCATCGGCAAAGGTATCCACATCCGCGATGACCCGGCTGACAAGATCACCGTGGCTCTGGCGGTCCAGATAGCTCAGCGGCAGCACCTGGATATGGGAGAAAGCTTCCTCCCGTATATCCCGTGTGACACGGAACGTAATGCGGTTGTTGATCTCGTTCATGATCCACTGGGCGGCGGCTGCTGCCGCCACGCAGATCAGAACGCCCCGCAGATATCCGGCCATCGCTGCGAAATCTACCTTCCCCGCATCCACGATGCAGTCGATGGCATTGCCCACCAGGATGGGAATATACAGCGTCATTGCCACATGAATCAGCGCCAGCAGCAGCGACGCGATGAGGCCCGGCCAGTAAGGTCTGACCCGCAGCAGCACTTTCTTCAAAACAGTGGTCCGGATCTTACTCATGGCTGCTCACCTCCCGGGGAAACTGGGAATAATAGATTTCCTGATAGACTGAACAGGTTTTCAGCAGTTCGTCATGGGTACCCTTTCCCACCAGATCCCCGTCATCGAGTACCAGGATCTGATCCGCATAGCGAACAGAAGCGGCCCGCTGGGATACAATAAACGTCGTAGGCGGATTGTCCATGTTCCGGATGGCCATGCGCAGCCGGGCGTCGGTGGCATAGTCCAGGGCAGAGGCACTGTCATCCAGGATCAGGATCGCAGGTCTGCGGACCAGGGCCCTGGCGATGGCCAGACGCTGACGCTGACCGCCGGAGAAATTGTTTCCCAGCTGGGAAACATGCGCATCCAGTTCCCCTTCCTTGCTTTTTACAACTTCCCTGGCCTGGGCAGTCTCCAGAGCCTGCCACAGTTCAGCATCGGCGGCATTGCGGTTGCCCCAGAGCAGATTCTGTCGGATGGTACCCTTAAAGAGAACAGACTTCTGAGGAACCATGCCAATCTTTCGGCGGAGCAAATGCATATCATATTTCCGAACATCAACTCCATCAATCAGGACCTGTCCCCCGGATACATCATAAAGCCGGGGAATCAGATTGATGAGGGTCGTCTTGCCGGAGCCGGTACCGCCGATAATGCCTACAGTCTGGCCCGGTTCCGCCCGGAAACTGATCCTTTCCAGGGATGCTTCGCCTGCACCATGATATCTGGCCGTAACATTGCGGAATTCCACAGCACCGCAAAGGCTACCCGGCACAAGGCTGCCATTTTCCTGTGAAGATTCGATCTGCAGAATACGCTCTACACGTCCGGCGCAGGCTGCGGCCTTGGTCATGCTGATGATCAGGTTTGCCATCTTGACCAGTTCTACCAGGATCTGAGACATATAGTTATACAGCGCGATCACCAGGCCCTGGGTCAGTATGCCGCCATCCACCTTCACTGCGCCGATATTTACCAGCAGGATCACAGCCAGGTTCACGATCACCAGCGTAATGGGATTCATCAGATTGGAAATCCGTCCGGCAGAAAGCTGCTTTTCCATCAGATCTCCCGTCTTCTCTGCAAAAGCCTGCTCTTCGGCTTTCTCCATGGTGAATGCGCGCAGGACACGCACGCCGGTCAGATTCTGCCGGGTGGCGGCGGTGACCTCATCGAGTCCTGCCTGCACCTTCCTGTACATGGGCATAGTAATCAGCATAATGCCGAACACCACCAGGCAAAGCACCGGGATCACACCAACGAACACCAACGCAGCCTGAAAATCGATGGTGAATGCCATAATCATGGCGCCGAAAACCACAAACGGAGACCTTAGCAGCAGCCGCAGCGTCAGGTTCACGCCGTTCTGAACCTGATTGATGTCGGAGGTCATCCGGGTCACCATCGTGGATGTTCCGAGGGTATCAATCTCCGTGTAGGAAAGGCTCAGAATATGCTCCATCACTGCGTGGCGCAGACGGGCTGAAAACCCGACTGCCGCTTTCGCAGCAAAATACTGAGCCGTAAAGGCGCAAACCATGCCGACAATTCCAAGAAGGATCATCACGGCGCACATTTTGACAACGTAGCTTCCGTCGCCGCTGCCGATTCCCTTGTCCACGATGCTGGCAACCACCAGCGGTACCAGCAGCTCAAAGCTGGCTTCCAGCAATTTGAACAGCGGACCAAGGATACATTCCTTCCCATAGCCTTTCATATATTTCAGAAGTTTCTTCAAGCACATCACCTCTTTGGATTTCTTTGTCAGATTATACCACTGTTCTGCCATGAACGCAATGAATTTTCAGAGATTCACAAAAAGGAGTTGACTTTTCGCCCCGGAATCGGTATAATAATTTAGCTAATAAATGCTAGTGTAGCACAGTCGGTAGTGCATCTCACTCGTAATGAGAAGGTCGCCTGTTCGAGTCAGGTCACTAGCTCCAAAAAAGGACTGATCTATCGGGATCGGTCCTTTTTTGCTTGTTTGGGAACTGACTCAAACCATCTGAGACAATGGTCCGGCGGACCGTTGCTCGCCGAAGGCAGCGGCTCCTTATATCCCCAGCAAATAATCCCCCTGTGCAGTTTGCGCACAGGGGGATCGCTGTCTTATTCTTCAATGATCATGGAGATTCCCTGCTCCAGAGTGGCAGCATCAATAGCCTGGGCAGCATAGGCCAGCAGAACGCCTTCGGAGTCAATAAAATACGTCCGGGGAATCGAATTCACACCATAGGTGATGGCAGCTTCACTGGCTGTATCGTAATATACCGGGAAGCTGTATCCGGAGGATTCCACAAAAGACTTCGCGCCCTCCAGCGTCTCATAGGAACCATCAGTCAGATTCACCATCAAAAACTGGATCTCACCTTCATAGTTCCGATACGCTTCATCAAAATCAGGCATCTCACCCTTGCAGGGACCACACCAGCTGGCCCAGAAATTCAGCACGATGGGTTCTCCAAAAAAGTCGGAGAGTTTCAACTCATTGCCGTCGGCATCCACCATGGTGAAATCCGGGGCATAGGTCTTTTCCTCTTCCTCAGGTGCCTCTGTTTCCGTGGGTGCCTGGGTCTGCGTAACAGGTGGCAGGGTCTCCCGGGGTTCAGCAGCACAGCCGCTCAGCAAAACCGCGGCAATCATCAGTAACAGCAGTATTCTCTTGCTCATATTATCTCCTCATCGATCGCGACGGACAGGCATCCTCCCGATCCTATATTTTCGCGCCGGTCTGGCGGATCTTCTCCCGCAGGGACAGCAGATCATCAAAAGTCTCCGGACGTTTGCCCACATCCCGCAGCAGCGCAGAAGGATGGTACATGGCGGACATCCACACACCGTTCTTCTCGACCCAGGTACCATGCTCCCGGGTGATGCGGAAATCCGGATTGATCAGCCGCTTGGCAGCGACACGTCCAAGACAGACGATAATCTTTGGCTGGATCAGCGCAACCTGATTGCGAAGATACGCAATGCAGGCATCCTGCTCTGTCTCCAGCGGATCCCGGTTTCGGGGCGGACGGCATTTGACGATGTTGGCAATGTAGCAGTTTTCCCGGCTCAGATCGATGATGGACAGCATATCATCCAGCAGACGGCCGGCGGCACCCACAAAGGGTTCGCCCTTCAGGTCCTCCTGCTCACCGGGGCCTTCGCCCACAAACATCACATCCGCATCTTTCGGGCCAACGCCGAAAACCACATGGTGTCTGGTCTCGCACAGGCCGCAGCGGGTGCACCCAAGGCACGTTTTCTCCAGAGTTTCCCAATCCATCATAGTCAGCGGCTCCTTCTGCGGCTCATTCTTCTCTTGCGGCGGCGCTTTCTCGCGAGGGACCGGCGCAGGTTGTTGACGAACAGATAAATCACCAGAGGCACCAGAATGATCAGACAGACAACCCCAAGGAACGACAGAATATCCTTCAGATTGGAGTCATCACGGGATGCCTTACTCTGGATATCCAGCGCGGAATCCGAAGTTGCCCGGACGGAAGACATGGCATACAGTTCCGTCTCCGCGATACAGGAGGTTCTGTACCAGATCTGCAACGTCGCAATCTGCTGATCCATCTTGATCGGAGCAGTCAGGCCGCCTCCGATGACACTGTATTTCAGGATCAGATTGTCCAGCTTTGCCTCTGCCGGGAGCACCGCGTCCATAGACGCATGGCTCTGGCCGACCACCTGATTCTCACCGCCAGCGACGGTGAACTGGCTCATGGACTGGCCG
This sequence comes from Oscillospiraceae bacterium, assembly GCA_017620525.1. Classification (GTDB taxonomy): domain Bacteria; phylum Bacillota; class Clostridia; order Oscillospirales; family Oscillospiraceae; genus Faecousia. The sequence continues at coordinate 8,089 of JAGAUY010000002.1, forward strand.
TCATGAAGCAGACGGCAGACCTTATAGCCGTCAAAGCCAAAGTCCAGCAGCTCCATGATCTCTTCGAAGTTGCCGTAATAGGTAACGGTGCCGCGGTCCGTATAGGTTCTGGTGCCGCCCAGAACAACACAGATCAGCGACAGGCCGTTCTTTTCCGCAGTCGCCACGATATGCGCGCCGGAGCTGGCAGAATAACTTTCCTTGCCGCCGGTGACATATTCATAGTTGAATTTGGGCACGATGGTCTGCTCAATCAGATAGTTGGTGGATTTCAGCTTTCTTTCTTCGGACTTATTGGTCACAGGCACATCATAGCTGGTTGCCGCGAACAAGTCCCGGAAGGTGGAATTGCGCATGGCATATTCCGTAATGCGCACCAGGTCTCTGGCAGTGGTGTACTGATTGGCATCGTCCTGACCGTGACAGTTGGTGAACACCGTGCTGGTGCAGCCGATCTGCTTGGCATATTCGTTCATCTTGATGACAAAAGATGTCTCATTGCCTGCGATGTGCTCCGCAACAGAAAGGGCCGCGTCGTTGGCAGACACCAGGATCATACAGTTGAGCAGATCCCGCAGGGTCATGACTTCGCCTTCCTTCAGCTTCTGGTTTCGGGCGCCGGCAGGAAGGGAGGAGTAGCTTCGGGTGCTGATGGTCACATCGTCATCCAGATTGCCCTCTTCGATGGCAATGATGGCGGTCATGATCATGGTCAGCGCGCCGGGATAGAGCTTTACATCGGGATTGTAGGCATGCAGGACTGTTCCGGTATTTTTTTCATAGACAAACGCAGCCTGGGAAGTATCCAGCATCCGTTCGCTGCCTCCCAGGGGCACCTGTGCTTCGATGGTGCGGCAGCCGCTGACAACGGACGCCGTGCCGTAGGCAGCCATGGGCGCCGTTTCCTCCACCGGGGATTGCGCCGCAGCGGGCTCCGTCTGCGCGGTGGGAGCTTCCGTATCCGCTGCAAAAACCGGAATGCAGACACTCTGCAGCAGCATCAGCAGCGCCAGACATAATGCTGATATTTTTTTCATAAATCTACCTCGATACATGGCACACCGGACTTGTCCGGAGGGGAAAAATCGTGTATAATGGAGTACAATATAATGGCTTATATTATATCAGCTTTTGTCATTGTAGTCAATGCGGGAGGATTATTCCAATGAAAAAACCGTTTTTCCCCTTTCTGTTGGTCATAACATTCGCTTTTGTCGGGTTTTTGGGCGGTTTCTTCACGGGACGCAATATCAACCGCACACCGGTCAGGATCACTGCCGCCACTGTTGCCTGCACAGCGTCAGAACCCGAAGCAAGTGCAGAACCCAAAAAGCCTCCGCTCGTCGATATCAACACCGCCACATCTGACCAGCTTCAGACGCTGCCCGGAATTGGGGCCGTACTTGCGCAGCGAATCATTGACTACAGAACCGAAAACGGTCAATTTCGGACCGTCGGAGACCTGACCAATGTCAGCGGTATAGGCATTGGAACACTGGAAGAACTTCTCGACCTGATCACAGTAGGAGGATGATAATATGAAAATACTGGTTGTTGACGATGAAGCCCTGCTGGTCAAGGGCATCCGCTTCAATCTGCAGAACGAGGGATATGAGGTCATCACCGGTTCCAACGGCCTTGAGGCTGTGGACCAGGTGCGCCAGCAGAATCCCGATCTGGTTGTTCTGGATGTGATGATGCCGGAGATGGACGGTCTGACTGCCTGCGGAAAGATCCGGGAATTTTCCGATGTTCCCATCATCATGCTCACCGCCAAGACCGATGATATGGACAAGCTTCTCGGCTTTGATCACGGTGTGGACGACTATCTGACCAAACCCTTCAACATCCTGGAACTGAAGGCCCGCATCCGCGCGCTGCTGCGAAGAGCAGGTCCCGCTGCTGTCAAAAAGGAAAGCGCCAACACCCTGACCATCGGCACCATCTCTCTTGACCTGAATGCCCGAAACGCGTACCGTTCCGGTACTCTGGTGGATCTGACCGCCAAGGAATTTGACGTCATTGAATTTCTCATGCGCAATCCCAACCGCGTCTACTCCCGGGAAGCACTGCTCGACACCATCTGGACCTACGAATACCGCAGCGACATCCGCACCGTGGATGTCCACATCCGCAGACTCCGTGAAAAGCTGGAAGAAAATCCTGCAGAACCCAAATACATTCTGACGAAGTGGGGCGTTGGCTATTATTTCCGCAAATGACACTCCGGCCTATCGCCGGTATACCAATTCACAGCTGCGCTATGCGATGATCTATGTGGTCATCACATTTGTTGTGCTGCTCTTTTTGAATATCTACTGCTCCGAAACCAGCCAGAATCTGTTCTACGAAAGTAAGAAGGCCTCCATGATCGAAAAATGCCTGCTTGCTTCGGACGAAATCGCGAAACTGGAAGTTGTGAATTCCACCACCGTATCCGGTACCGTCGAGCAGCTGGGCAGTCTGAAGGTCACCCGGCTGATCGTTACCGACCAGAACGGCTGTGCCGTATATGACAGCTATGGCGCTGCGGTGGGCAGTTATGCTTTGCTGCCGGAGATCGTTCAGTCCATGGACGGCAAAGGTTACGACGTTTTCACCTGCCAGTACCGGCACATGGATGGCTCCATTCAGTCCCATGCTGCTACCCCTGTAGTCTCTTACGGTACCATCATCGGCTGCGTGTATATGATGGAGCACGACAGCTCCCAGGGCATTCTGATCCAGTCCCTCCAGCAGACAATCCTGCAGATCACGCTGATCCTGGAGATCATCCTGGTCCTCTTCTCCCTGGCTTTTTCAAATACCTTTTCCAGACGCCTGCGCCACATCATGACCTCCATGAGGATCATCCAGCAGGGCGACTACACCCACAAGGTAAAGCTGAACGGCCACGACGAGCTTTCCTTCCTGGGCCATGAGTTCAACGATCTGACAGACCGGCTTCAGACCTCCGAGCAGAAGCGCCGCCGGTTCGTCTCCGACGCTTCCCATGAGCTGAAGACACCTCTGGCATCCATCAAGCTGCTGACTGACTCCATTTTGCAAAATGACATGGATATGGAGACCGTCCGTGAATTCGTCGGCGACATTGGCGATGAGGCCGAGCGTCTCAACCGCATGACCGCCAAGCTGCTGTCCCTGACCAAAGTTGACGGGCACCCGGAAGAGGACTGCGAGATCATCAACATGGCGCCTACGATCGACCGGGTGGTGCGGATGCTCTCCACCATCGCCGCCCAGAATGAGATCACCCTGGAACTCCATCTGAACGAGGATTGTCCCATTCTGATCCTGGAGGACGACCTGTATCAGATCGTCTTCAACCTGATTGAAAACGGCATCAAATACAATATGCCCGGCGGAAAACTGACCGTCACGCTGAGCCGTCAGGACGAAAATGCGGTTCTCATCGTATCCGATACCGGTGTCGGCATTCCTGAGGATGCGCTGGAGCATATTTTTGAGCGGTTCTATCGCGTGGACAAGGCCCGCTCCCGAGCCACCGGCGGCAGCGGACTCGGCCTTTCCATCGTCCGTGCCATCGTTCAGCGCAACCGCGGCGAGATCTTTGTTGAAAGCACCATCGACCAGGGCACGACCTTTACCGTCAGCTTCCCGCTGTTTGATACGGAGGTGGAAGAAGAATGAAACGATATGCCGCATCCATGCTGCTGATCCTCTGGACCATCAGCCTGTGCGCCTGTTCTTTCCCCCAGGCTGCAGGAAACGATCCTGTGACCTTTTATTATCCCTGGGCCGATCTGAACGCTGCCATGGAACTGGATCCGGGATGCACCGCCATCACTGCCGAGGAGCGGGACATCTCCGGCCGGCGGGACAGTCTGAGCTATCTGCTCTCACTCTACTTCAGAGGTCCTCTGGATTCTTCTCTGAATTCCCCCTTCCCTGCCGGCACTTCCCTTCTGAACCTGCAGCAGGAAGATTCCACCCTGATCATCACCCTGAGCACCGCTTTCGCGCAGCTCAAAGGAATCGATCTGACCATCGCCTGTAACTGCCTCGCCCAGACCTGCTTTGAACTGTCCGTCGTGCAGGAAGTTCTGATCCAGACTTCTCAGGATGACGCCGAGACGGCTGTCAGCGTCAGCATTGGAAGAAACAATTCCCTGCTGACGGATACTATTCCCCAAACGACCCCCACAGAATAATGATTTGGAGGCTTTCTATGAAATTCATCTCCTGGAACGTAAATGGCCTGCGCGCCTGCATGGGCAAAGGCTGGCAGGAAATATTTGACACGCTGAACGCGGATTTCTTCTGCCTGCAGGAAACCAAGCTACAGGCAGGTCAGATCGATCTGGACCTGCCCGGCTACGAGCAGTACTGGAACTATGCCGAAAAGAAAGGCTATTCCGGCACGGCAATCTTCACCAGGCACCACCCGCTTTCCGTTCGTTACGGTGTGGGTGTACCGGAACTGGATACCGAAGGACGGCTGATCACCCTGGAATATCCGCAGTTTTACATTGTCACCTGCTATACCCCCAATGCCCAGCGGGAGCTTGCCCGGATCGACCACCGCCTGAAATGGGACGAAGCATTCCGCAGTTATCTGTCCGGACTGGATCAGAAAAAGCCCGTCATCATCTGCGGTGACCTGAATGTGGCGCACCAGGAGATTGACCTGAAGAATCCCAAGTCCAACCGCGGCAATGCCGGCTTCTCCGATGAGGAGCGGGAAAGCTTCACCAAAACCCTGGCAGCGGGCTTTACGGATTCTTTCCGGTATCTGTATCCCGATGCCACCGGAGCCTATACCTGGTGGAGCTACATGTTCAAAGCCCGGGAGAAGAACGCAGGCTGGCGCATCGATTATTTCCTGGTCTCCGACCGGATCAAAGACCACATCACAGCCGCACCGATCTACAACGAGGTCATGGGTTCCGACCACTGCCCCGTAGGCCTGGAACTGAACATCTGACGCAAACCAAAGGACGGCGATGCCGTCCTTTATTGCTTGATCACGATGCCCAGCTGTCCCGACTGACGTTCCAGAAATGCGTCCTTCAGCTTCGCCAGATACGCAAACGGCTCATCCGGATAGATCGGAACAAATTTCCCCTCTGCCCGGTCATGCACTGCCTGCAGCTGAAATAGCGGTACGCCCTCCCCGAAGTATTTGACCGGAATCCTTTTCTCAAGGCCGAAGCTTCCGTCAACCGGCACCAGAACGCCGAGGTTTTCCTGACGGCCGCCGCAGGTGACCATCAGCCTGTACACCACCGCGCCGGTCAGGTCACACCGGCAGGAAAAGGAATGGTACAGTCCCTGACGCCGGACTGTGACCGTGCCGATGGTTTTGCTCCCCTGCGCCAGTTCATAGGTTCCTTCCATAAAAATCACCCCTTGCCAAAGCTTATGCGGCAAGGGGTATTCATTTTCCATATTAGGTAATTCTTCCGTCATGCAGGCCAAAACTGACTGCGATGGCATCATCCACCAGCAGCATCTGCTTTTCATCCAGCCGCCCCATGTGCTCACGCAGCCGTTTTTTATCAATTGTGCGGATCTGCTCGAGCAAAATGACTGAATCCTTGCTCAGACCGACACTTCCTCCGGCGATGTTGATATGTGTGGGCAGTCTGGCCTTTCCCGTCTGACTGGTGATGGCAGCGGCGATGACCGTGGGAGAATGACGGTTTCCCGTATCGTTCTGCACGATGAGGACAGGTCGGGTTCCACCCTGCTCACTGCCCACCACCGGAGACAGATCCGCATAGAAAATATCGCCCCGTTTGACTGATGCGTCCATGTGCTTCACACTCCGTAGCTTATCTTCCTGCGCTACCGGATCCTTCCTTATGTAACGCAGCTTATCCCTATTGTCCCACGCTCAAAGGAAAAATATACGGTGCCCAGGGCAATAAATCCTATGCCCGGATCCGCCGGATTGCTACAAAATCGTGAAATTACTGACCTCCATCGCCACGATCCGCCGCCCGTCATAGCTGATTTGGGCGCGCAGAGGCCTGTCCTGGTCATCCAGCCAGATGTCCAGATGCAGCGCATCCTCTTCATAGCTGTCATCGATGGACAGATGGAGCAGTTTCTCTTCAACAACGCAGTCGGTCAGGTATCCACCCAGCAGCGTCTTGACTAAAATCCACGGACCGCTGACCGGAGTCACCTGCCCATCTGCCAGAAGTTCAAATGCCAGCGCCGTGTCATCAAAAGTCAGTTTGCCGCCCTCGGCGCTGATGGTGCCGGTGATGCCGGCAATGGTCTCAGGCTGTGTGACGGAAAAGGTAACGTTTCCGTCATTGTCGCATACGCAGTTCATGCCGAATGTATACAGCTTGTCTCCATAGTCCGCCGTGATCACCGTGTCGAAGCTGAATCCCAGAGATCCCAGCAGGTCCGCCCGGAGCGCCATGGCCCGGTCCATCTGAGGGCGCTTCCCGGTGCAGCCGGTGAGTAACAGGATGCATATCAGCGCAGCCACCACTTTTTTCAATTGAATCCCGCCTTACTTCAGTAGTCGCGGAAGCGCCTGCACCATATCCCCTGGCAGCATACCATACTGCCCGATCTCCCGGGCGCAAAGGTCGCCGGCAGCGCCGTGAAGCCAGGCGCCGCAGGCTGCCGCCTCCAGAGGCGTGATCCCCTGGCCCAGCAGGCTGACGATAATGCCCGCCAGAACATCTCCGCTGCCGCCCACCGCCATACCGGGATTCCCGGTGTGATTGAGATAGACCCTTTCACCGTCGGTGATCACCGTCTCATGGCCCTTCAGCAGCAGCGTGCAGCCCAGATCTGCTGCAAGCGCCCGGGCAGATGCAATGCGGTCCTCGGCGATGACACCGCCGAGTCTTGCAAATTCACCGTCATGGGGTGTCAAAATGGTGGGAGCCGTCCTTCCGCGCAGTATATCTTTATGCCGGGACAATACATTTATTCCATCCGCATCCACCACAACCGGACCATCGAACCGCTCCAGAACCGCCTTTGCGGCAGCCAGTGTTCCTTCCGACTGCCCCCACCCCGGACCCAGAAGCACCGCGTCCAGTTTCGGCAATCGCTCCAGGATCTCCGGGACAGCCTCAGCGCTCAGGCAGCCGCCATCATCAGGCAGCGGGAATACGATTGCCTCCGTCAGCTTAACTGCTTCAATGGTATAAATACACTCCGGAACCCCCAGAAAAACCAGTCCCGCGCCGCTTCGCAGGGCGCCCATGGCACTCAATGCCGCCGCACCGGTATATCCCCGGCTGCCGCAAAGCAGAAGGATCTTTCCGAATTTCCCCTTATGGGCCCAGGGATCCCGGTCCGGAAGAATGGACAATACCGCCTCATGGTTCAGTTCTTTCATGGAAATCACCCCTTAATCTGTTGGAATAACCATATCATACCCCGGAATTACCGTCAAGTGTGGACTTATGTGTAAAAAATGCTTGCATATTTTCGTTCAATATGCTAGTATGTAACCGATATGTGCAACAGCTGAGACTGGGCTGCCTTGTATTGGTTTGCGACAGAAGAGAGAGCGGGATGGTGGAATCCGCTTGCGTGCAATGCCGGGCTTTCTCCCATGAGCTGCGACCTGAAATTCTGCAGTAGGGTTCGCCGGTTGGTCCCGTTAACGACCAAAAGCGTATATGCGCTTGAGCTGCGCCGGAGACGGCGAATTGCGGGTGGTACCGCGGAAGGAATGCCTTTCGTCCCGATTAGTGGGATGATGGGCATATTTTTTATCCCCGCATGCAGAATCAAAAGTTAACTCTTAGGAGGAAAGATCATAATGAAAGAACAATTAGAGCTGATTAAACAGAATGCTCTGGCCGCTCTGGAAGCGGCTTCCACTCCCGCCGCGCTGGAAGAGCTGCGCGTCAAGCTGCTGGGCAAGAAGGGTGAACTGACCGCCGTCCTGAAGCAGATGGGCAAGCTCAGCCCCGAAGAGCGCCCCGTAATGGGTCAGATGGCAAACTCTGTCCGTGCTTCCATCGAGGCCAAGCTGGAAGAGCGCAAGACTGCCATCCATGCCGCCGTGATGGAAGCAAAGCTGGCTTCCGAAGCCATCGACGTCACCATTCCCGGTGAGACTGTCGCCATGGGTCATCAGCATCCCATGAACATGGTCCTGCAGGAGATCAAGGACGTCTTTGTCGGCATGGGTTACCAGATCGTGGACGGCCCCGAAGTGGAGCTGGCAAGCTACAACTTCACCCGTCTGAACATCGAAGAAGGCCATCCTTCCCGTGACCGCTCTGACACCTTCTACTTTGACGACAACGATGAAGTGCTGCTGCGGACCCAGACCAGTCCCATGCAGATCCGCTTCATGGAGAATCACAAGCCCCCCATGTGCATGCTGGCTCCCGGCCGTGTGTTCCGCAAGGACGAGGCTGACGCCACCCATTCTCCCATGTTCCATCAGATCGAGGGTCTGGTGGTTGCCGAGAACATCACCATGGGCGACCTGAAGGGCGCTCTGATCAATATCATGAAGCGTGTCTACGGCCACGATGCCCAGATGCGCTTCCGTCCCCACCATTTCCCCTTCACTGAGCCCAGCTGCGAAATGGATATGCAGTGCCACAAGTGCCACGGCACCGGCGAAGTGGACGGCAATGTCTGCTCCACCTGCCACGGCGAAGGCTGGATTGAGCTGCTGGGTGCCGGCATGGTGCACCCCAAGGTCCTGGAGACCTGCGGCATCGACCCCGAGAAGTACTCCGGCTTTGCCTTCGGCATGGGTCTGGAGCGTATGGCCATGGGCCGTCTGAAAATCACCGACCTGCGTCTGATCTTTGACAACGACGTGCGGTTCCTGAATCAGTTCTAAGGAGGGACATCACATGAAACTCAACAGAAAATGGATCAATGAGGAGTTCGTGGACCTGTCCGCCGTCTCCGACAAGGAATTTGTCGACACCCTGACCGTCTTCGGTCAGAAAGTCGAAACTTATGAGCGCATGGACGCCGAGATCAGAAATGTCGTCGTCGGCAAGGTTGTGTCCATGGTCCGCCATCCCAACTCCGACCACATGTTCATCTGCCAGGTGGACGTAGGTAAGGAAGAACCTGTGCAGATCGTCACCGGCGCCCAGAACGTCAACGAGGGTGACCTGGTTCCCGCCGCCCTGCACAACTCCTGGCTGCCCGGCGGTGTCCACATCACCAAGGGCAAGCTGCGCGGCGAGAAGTCCAACGGCATGCTCTGCTCTTACCTGGAGCTGGGTCTGACCCAGAACGACCTCCCCGGCGCTTACGAAGACGGCATCTGGATCCTCAACGGCGAGGACTGCACCGTCGGCCAGGACATCAATCTGGTTATCGGCAACGATGATACTGTGGTGGATTTCGAGATCACCAACAACCGTCCCGACTGCTACTCCATTATCGGCCTGGCCCGTGAAGCCGCCGCCGCTTTCAACAAGCCCATGAAGCATCACGAGCCTGTAGTCCGGGGCAGCGATGCAGGCTCCATCTTCGAAAAGCTGGACGTAGAGGTTCCCGCTGAGAACCTGTGTAACCGCTACACCGCCAGAATGGTCGCCAATGTCAAGATCGGTCCCTCCCCCAAGTGGCTGCGCAACCGTCTGCGCGCCAACGGTGTGCGCCCCATCAACAACATCGTTGACATCACCAACTATGTCATGCTGGAGTACGGCCAGCCCATGCACGCCTTTGACTACCGCTATATTACCTCCGGCAAGATCGTGGTCCGCGAGGCTGTTGAAGGCGAGACCCTGACCACCCTGGACGGCAATGTCCGCAATCTGACCCCCGGCATGCTGGTCATCGCCGATGACAACCGCGCCATCGGCCTGGCAGGCATCATGGGCGGCGAAAACTCTGAGATCATGGACGACACCACCACCGTCGTCTTCGAGTCCGCAAATTTCAACGGTACCTCCATCCGCCAGACCGCTCTGGCGCTGGGTATGCGTACCGAGGCTTCCGGCAAGTTTGAAAAGAGCCTGGATCCCATGCTGACCGTTCCCGCTGTGCAGCGTGCCTGCGAGCTGGTGGAGATGCTGGACGCCGGCGACATCCTGGACGGCACCATCGACATCATCAACTACGTGCCCGAGGCAAGAACGCTGCCTCTGGAGCCTGAAAAGATCAACCGCCTGCTGGGCACCGACATCAGCAAAGAGCAGATGATCGATTACCTGAACCGCCTGGAGATTCCTGTGGATGGCGACACCATTCTCGTCCCCTCCTTCCGCCCCGACCTGAACCTGATGGCAGACATCGCCGAGGAAGTGGGCCGAAGCTACGGCTACAACGAGATCCCCACCACCGCATTCAAGACTTCCACCCAGGGCGGCTATACCGAGTTCATGCAGCTGGAGACCAAAGCTGGTCAGCTGTGCCGCGCCATCGGCTACAGCGAGATCATCACCTATTCCTTCGTCTCTCCCGCCATCTTCGATCAGATCCGGATTCCTGCCGATTCCGCGCTGCGCAATGCACTGAAAATCCAGAACCCCCTGGGAGAAGACACTTCCATCATGCGCACCATCGCTCTGCCCTCCATGCTGGAAATCCTGGGCCGCAACAGCGCATACCACAACAAGGCTGCAAAGCTCTATGAACTGGCTAAGATTTATCTGCCCGTCGAAGGCGAAGTTCTGCCCGAGGAACCCAAGATGCTGCTTCTGGGCACCTACGGCGCCGGTGAGACCTTCTTCACCCTGAAGGGCGAATTGGAAGCCATCCTGTCCGGTCTGCGGATCAGAAAGGCCAGCTACACCGCCGTGAAGGACAATCCCTCCTATCACCCCGGCCGCTGCGCCAAGGTCACCATCGACGGTGTCGATGTGGGCTTTATGGGCCAGGTCCATCCTCTGGTTGCCAAGAACTACGGCATGGACAGCGAGGTCTATTGCGCAGAGATCAACTTCAGCAAGCTCTTCGAGATGCGTCTGCCCGAACCCACCTACACCCCCTTGCCTAAGTATCCCACCGTTACCCGCGATCTGGCTGTAGTCTGCGACGACGCACTGACCGTTGCCGAGGTCGAGGATGTCATGACCGCCGCTGCCGGCAAGCTGCTGCGGGGCATCAAACTCTTCGACATCTACCGCGGCACCGGCATCCCCGAGGGCAAGAAGAGCGTCGCCTTCTCTCTGGAGCTGCGCGCTGACGACCGGACTCTGACCGATGCCGACTCCGAAGCCGTCATGTCCAAGGTTCTGGCAGCCCTGGCCGAGAAGCTGGGCGCCACCCTGCGCTGACAGATTGTTTACAGAAATATTTCCTCACGGCCCTTTACACTTTACGGAATTTGGGATATAATATCCATAATCTACTGATTGGAGGTCGATATCATGACGGAAAACACCATCAAGTTTACTGTCCCCTGTGACGACAAAGAGAATATGCGCCGTATTCTCCGTGGTGTGTTCGACGCTCTGAACGAAAAAGGTTATAACCCCATTAACCAGATCGTCGGATACCTGCTGACGGAGGACCCCACGTATATTACCAACTACAACAATGCCCGCAGCATGATCTGCAAGCTGGACCGTGACGAACTGATGCAGCAGCTTGTTCACTGCTATCTGTTCGACAAGGATTGATCCCGCCAAGAGGCTTTTGCCACGGCAAAAGCCTCTTGCTTTTTGACCGGCTGTAGGGATACAGCCGCTCCGGCGGATAAAGAGAGAAGTTACAGTTCACCGGGCCGGCCACCATTCCGGCTGCCTGTGTACCTTTTTAATTACATACTCCCCTCCGTCTTACAAAATCCACTTTTCACCGTATCGAATTGGATTTTTCACATGAAAAAGTTTCCATTTAACCATTCTTAAGGTTTGAACGGTTGACTTATAAGTTACAATGTGTTACAATTCAATTACAATTTCTTTGGAGGTATACCCATGGCTGAAGAAAATGCAGTTTTGATGTATAAGGGTCGTCCCCTGATGCGTAAGGACAACCTGATCTATTATGGCTCCATGGCTGACTCCCACATCGTGATGCTCCAGGTTCTCGAGACCAAGAATGTCAACGGCACCGACATCGCGACCCGGGTTTCTGTTCAGCTGCAGCTCACCGATCCCGCCGCCAAGAGCCGGGACCGTATCGTAAAGAAGAGCGAAAAAGACGGCCTGTACACAGCTTTGGATTTTGGCTGCGTATGGCTGGAACGTGCTCTGGCAGGCAAGTAAGTTTTCCCGTAAGACGGAGGGTATCGTATGAAAACCACAACTCGATTATTCAGCCTGTTTCTGGCTGTGGTGCTGCTGGTCAGCGCCATACCCATGACGGCTTTCGCAAAGGGTGACGTTATATACGGCGTCGCTACAGTTGATGCTTCCAAGCTGCGTCTGCGCAGCGAAGCAAGCACCTCTTCCAAGACCCTGGATACTGCATCCCGCGGCGAAATCGTGATTCTCGTCAGCAAACTTGATGACTGGTATAAGGTCATCTACAACCTGCAGGAAGGCTATATGCACAGCGACTATCTGGATGTGCAGACCGCAGAAGATGTGGAGCTTGGCTATGGCAAAGTCAATGCCAACAAGGTCAACCTGCGCAGCGGCGCCGGCACCTCCCACAAGAAGGTCGCCACCGCCGACAAGGGCGATAAAGCGTACATCATCGGTGTTTCCGGCGGATGGTACAAAGTCATTTTCGGTGAAAAGATCTGCTATATCCGCAGCGACTACCTGGATCTGACCGAGATCCCCTATGAAAACAAGGGTTCTTCCAACAAGCCTCTGTTCTTCCGGGATGGCAAGTCTACCGGCACCACCCCCAGCGCCGAAGCTTTGAAGGGTTCCACCGGTTCTTCCGTTTCCGACCCTGGCAAAACTGACGATTCCGGCAGCAATGCTTCCGGCAGCACTTCCGGCACCACGTCCGCAGCCGTCACCTCCGACGGCGTGAAGTACGGCGTTGCATTTGTCACCGGTTCCGGCCTGCGTCTGCGCGCCAAGGCAAGCACTTCTTCCCAGACTCTGGCTTCCGCCTCCAAGGGAGAAGTTGTCCTGGTTCTGAGCAAAGAGGGTGAGTGGTACAAGGTCGTCTACAACCGGAAGGAAGGCTATATGCATGGCGACTACCTGAAGGTCAGGACCACCGAAAATGTGGAACTGGGTTACGGCACCATCAATGCCAACAAGGTTAATCTGCGCAGCGGAGCCGGCACCTCCAACAAAAAGGTTGATTCCGGTTCCAAGGGTGAAAAGGCCTACGTCATCGGCATTGCAGAAGGCTGGTACAAGGTCATCTTCGGTGAGAACATCTGCTACATCCGCAGTGATTATCTGACTCTGACCGAGATCCCCTATGAGAACAAGGCCTCTTCCAAGACCCCCCTGTTCTTCCGGGGTGGCAATTCCACCGGAGTTTCTCCCAGCGCCGGCGCGCTGAACGGCACCACCGGTTCTGCTGATAATTCCGGCAATGCCGATACTTCCGGCAGCACCGACAGCTCCGGTAATTCCGCTGCATCCGGCAGCTCCGGCACCGCAAACACGCCCCCCGCTTCCGCCAGCGGCTCTAAAATCGTGGATACCGCCAAGAAGTATCTGGGTGTACCCTATGTTTGGGGCGGTGCGTCTCCCAGCGGTTTTGACTGCTCCGGTTTCGTGTACTATGTGCTGCGCAGCTGCGGCATCTCCGTGTCCCGCACCTCCTCTTCCATGTATGGTCAGGGCACGCCCGTGGCAAAGGCTGATCTGCAGCCCGGCGATGTGGTGTTCTTCCAGAATACCTACAAGGCCGGCATCTCCCACGTTGGCATCTATGTTGGCGGCGGACAGTTCATCCACTCCCCCCATACCGGCTCCGTGGTCTCCTATGCGGACCTGAACTCCACATACTACATCAACCATTACTACGGCGCTGCCCGTTTTGGTTAATCTGAAAACGCAACAGCCGACACCTTACGGTGTCGGCTGTTTTTTGTTTATATCAGGTCAAAAGCAATCCGGGGGCTGCCGTTGTCCGTATAGATGATGCCGCAGCGGCGAAAACCGTTTTTGGTTACAACGTGCTGCATCACCTTGTTGTTCTCGTGGGTATCGATGCGCAGATAGTCACATTTTTCCTTGCAGAACTTCAGACAGGCATCGAAGATACCGCCGCTGCCGTCGCCTGCGATCCGGTGAATGGTTCCATAGAGACGGTCCGCATGCCATGCGCCGTCCTCAATGACGGTATAGGTTGGATCAGGCCCGATCAGAAACGAAAAGACGCCCCGGATGGTCTGTCCATCCCCGATCACATACAGATGGCGGCCGTGAATATCCTCTCTCAGAAGATCTGCTGCCGGATAGGTGCTGCCCCACTGGGTGGGATTTCCATTTTCCGCCATAAAGCGGCGGGCATGGTCGTAAATTGCCAGAATCGCAGGAAGATCCCGCTCCTGAGCCAGTCGTACGGTCATAATCAACGCATCCTTCTTTTTGTTTTTTATTCAGTATATCATAACTCGTCAACCATTTGCACATAATACGAAAAAACAACGAAGAAGGTGTTCAATTGTCAATCAACAAACGCGGAAAGCAGAGCTTTGTTCTGCCGCAGCTTCCGGTGATCCGACACTGGGCCAGTGTTGCCGGAAAAAAGGAGTCCGAAGGTCCGCTGGCTCATACCTTTGACGTCGTATCCCAGGACACCTATTTCGGCCAAAAAACCTGGGAACAGGCTGAAAAGCACCTGCAGCAGATGGCGCTGGATACACTGGCACAGAAGGCTGGAATGCAGAAAAAAGAGTTCGAACTGGTGCTGTCGGGGGATCTTCTCAATCAGTGTATCGGTTCATCCTTCAGCCTTCGAAACACAAACATCCCCCATCTGGGTCTTTACGGAGCCTGCTCCACCATGGCAGAAAGCCTTCTGATGGCCTCCATGGTCGTTGGAGGAGGTTTTGCCGATAAGGTAGTTGCCATGACATCCTCCCATTTTGCCTCCTCTGAGCGGCAGTACCGCTTCCCCCTGGGCTATGGCGGCCAGCGCACCCCAACTGCCCAGTGGACCGTCACAGGCTCCGGCGCGGCGCTGATCTGTTCTTCCGGTACAGGACCGCGGATTGAATGCTGTACCATCGGAACCGTTACAGATCTGGGCGTTAAGGATGCCGGAAACATGGGCGCTGCCATGGCGCCCGCTGCATTCCAGACCATCCAGGCGCACATGCACGACCTGAACCGGACACCTGAGGATTTCGATCTGATCGTTACGGGTGATCTCGGTCAGCTGGGCAAGGACCTGCTGCTGGAACTGGGAAAACGTGAGGGTCTTCCGCTGGGCGGAAAACTGACGGACTGCGGAACACTGGTATTCGATCAAATCGCGCAGGACGTCCATTCCGGCGGCTCCGGATGCGGATGCAGCGCCATTACACTGTGCGGATATCTGCTGAATCAGCTCAACTGCGGCAAACTCAAGCGGATCCTCTTCTGCGGCACCGGCGCGCTGCTGTCGCCAACCTCTACCCAGCAGGGGCTGCCGATCCCAGGAGTCTGTCACGCTGTATCCATCATCACCGGGAGGGACTGAAATGGATTATATCAAAGCATTTCTTGTGGGAGGTCTGTTCTGTCTGATCGGACAAATCCTCATCGATAAAACAAAACTGACCCCGGCGCGGATCCTGGTGAGCTATGTGGTCATCGGCGTGCTGCTGGGGGCGCTGGGGATCTATGAACCGATTGTACAATTCGCCGGTGCCGGTGCGACCGTGCCCCTGACCGGTTTCGGATACAATCTTGCAAAAGGTGTCAAAGAAGCGGTGCAGCAGGATGGTTTCCTTGGGATCTTCACAGGCGGTCTGAAAGCCTGCGCCGGCGGCATCACCGCGGCAGTGATCGCAGGACTCATTGTAAGCCTGATTTTCAAACCGAAGGATAAAGCCTGAAAAAGCGGGCATTCTATAAGAGCGGCTGATCGCCGCAAGTACAAACAGTTCGGAGGAACCAAATATGAATTACAACAAGCAGCAGAATTCTCAGAATACTCAGAACACCAAGCAGAACAGCAACCAGAATCAGAACAGCAACCAGAATCAGAACAGCAACTACAGCAATCAGCAGAACAAGAACTGCCGCTGATGGCAGGAAGGCGCTCCGAAACGGAGCGCCTTCTGAATTCTAAAGCTCAAAAAACCGGTCCATATGGAAAAAATACAGGTAGGCAGCTTTGATCTTCCTTCCATAGATCCGCTGCAGAGCATGGGCATAGACTTCCACCTGAGGGCGGTATTTCCCAGCCACAGTCTCCAGCGTCTTCTGTGTTACATAATCCGTTTTGAAATCCACAATGGTAATGCCGTCATCCTCCAGAAGCGCGCAGTCCACAACACCCTGCAGCAGTACTTCCTCCCCTTCCAGTCCGTCGCCATACTGACTGCCGTCATCGAGAATGGAGAACTTGAACTCCCGAAGATACGCAGCGCCGCTGCAGAGCCTCTGTCCGATAGGGGTCTCGAAAAATGCCGCGATGCGCCGGCAGTCGACGATCTGCCCCTGCTCTGCCGTGATGAAACGCTCCGCAGCCAACCGATCCACTTCCCTCCGGATCCCGTCCGGATCGGTGCAGCATTCATAGCGGATGTACTGCATCACTGCGTGGATGGCGCTGCCATAGTCTTTTCCACAGATATGCTTTTCCACAAAAGAAGGTTTGCGCCAGCTTCGGATCATCTGTCTGGGTTCCTGAGTATGCTCCGCCGCTTCCTGATCTTTGACGCGTCCCTTTCTCTGGGTTGCGGTCTGTTTGGACGGGGCCGTGGTGGCAGCGGCATGGCCATAGCGAAAAGCCAGTCCGCAAGCAAGATTTTCTTCCAGTTCCGGCGGCAGGAGCATTTCCTCCTGCACAGTATCTACTGTCCCTTCTGTCTGCTCCGGCGCTTGCGCCACACGGATGATCCAGGGATAATCCGATGCCTTCGTCCGATCAGGCCGGGTGCCTGCCAGGGCGAAGAATTCTCCTGCTTCGGTGCGCTGCATGGCCGCCAAAAGCACCCATTCGCCGGGACAGACCACATCCCGCGTCAGCAGCTCCGATCCGCCGATATCCATCCGACCGGCGATATCCTGCAAATCTGCCTGAAGATTCTTCACCGCATAGGTCATGATCAGGCGGTCCCGGGCGCGGGTCATGGCAACATAAAGCACCCGCATTTCTTCGGACAGACTCTCCGCAGTGCCCTTCTGCGCGATGGCCCGCTTGGAAACAGCAGGATAGCGGATGCGGTTTTTGGTATCCGCAACAGACAGTCCCAAGCCAAGCTCCCGGTCGCAGAGCACCTGCGCCCGGAGGCTTTCCCGATTGAATTCTCTGGACAGGCCGCACAGAAACACCACCGGAAATTCCAGTCCTTTGGACTTGTGGATGCTCATGATGCTCACGCAGCCGGAAGATGTCTCTCCTGCGCTGATCAGGCCTTTCTCCTCCTGGGTCTGCAGATAATCCAGGAATTGTCCCAGATCCCGTCGGCTGACGCTTTCATAATCCGCCGCCAAATGATAGAACATCTGCAGATTGGCCCGTCTGGTTTCGCCATCGGGCATGGCGGCATAAATGCTGTCCATGCGGGTCAGATTGAAGATCTTTTCGATCAGTTCCGCCACGGTGTTCATACGCGCCGCACTGCGCAGATCCTTGAGCACGCAGATAAAAGAAATGACTTTCGGACTCTCGTCCATCAAAAGCGCATCGTAAACAGAGCCTTTCTTCCTTCGGCTCCGGATGGCAGCCAGATCGTCGGCTGTGAAGCCAAAGACAGGACTTGCCAGCGCCGCAATCAGAGGAATATCCTGCCGGGGATTGGCAATGGTCTGCAGCAGACTTCTCAGTGTCCCGATCTCCTCCGTCCGAAGAAGGTCTGTTCCGCCGCCGGAAGTGCAGCGTATCCCGCGCTTCTCAAGCGCAGATTGGAACCGTGCACCAACGGACCCCGGGGAACGCAGCAGTATCACAATATCCTCTGGCTGGATGGGCCTCAGCCCGTCACCGCCGCGGACATAATGGCTGCCGTCGAGCATTTCTTCAACCTGATGGGCCACAAAATCCGATTCCTCCGCATAGGTATCCTCCCGGACTTCAATGCCGTAAAGTTCCACCGCGCCGGGAAGCGGCTCGTGGGGGATCCCCTCGCGCAGTTTCTCCTCCTCGCCATAGACCAGACCACCCACCGCAGGACTCATGCCGGCCTCAAACACATCATTCACCGCGCTGATCACTTCGCCGCCGGACCGAAAATTGGCGCTGAGCAGAACCTTGCGTCCCTCGCCCGGCTGCGCTTCGTCCGCGGAAACATAGCTTTTGTATTTTTCAAGAAAAATGCCGGGATCTGCCAGGCGGAACTGGTAAATAGACTGCTTCACATCACCGACCATGAAGCAATTGCTGTCCGCCAGCGCCATAAAGATGGCGTCCTGGACACCGTTGGAGTCCTGATACTCATCCACCATGATCTCCCGGAACCGCTGTCCAATCTCCCGTGCTGCGGCAGTAGGCCCCGAGCGCCGGGTGCCCAGCAGCAGATCCAGCATCTTATGCTCCAGATCACTGAAATCCACACAGCGCCGGCTCCGCTTGATCCGTCCGTATTCTCTGCCGAACTGCCGCACCAGTTCCACCAGACCTCTGGCCCCGGCACAGGAACGCTCCAGATCTCCAAGAACCTGTTCAGAATCGTCGGCAAAGCACCTGAGCTTCCTGTCCAGACCCTTTTTGCAGGCTGTGCGGCAGGCCTTGATCCGCTCGGCCAGTTCCCCGTCAATCCCCTTGCGGGGGAAAGTCAGGCGGCCGTAATCAATATTTTTCCGGGAAACCAGCGCATCCCATGTATCCGCTTCACGCAGATGCTCCAGCTGACAGAGCGTATCACGCAGATTGATGGAAGGCTTTTGCATATTCTCAGACTGCTCCGCCAGTTCCGCACATCTGCGCATCACGGCAATCTGGCAGTCGAGATAGGAAAACAGGTCATCCATCAGGTATCTTCCCCATACCGTCTGCCCTGCGTCAGTCAGGCCTTCCACATCCGCTTCATCGAGACAGTTGTCCAGCCAGCCTTCCGGGTCCAGATGGCACCGGGCGCTGTCATAGACTTTCAGCACAATCTCAGCCACCAGCTGATCTGTCCGGCCCAGTCCCTGGGTATCCACAAATGCGCGGAAATCCTCATTCTCCCCTGCTTTCTCATATGCCCGGTCCAGAAGATCAGACAGAACACTTTCCCGCAGTTCCCGGCATTCGTTCTCATCGGCCACCCGGAAATCCGCCGACAGATCCAGCCGGTAGGCATATTCCCGCAGAACGTCCGCACAGAAACCATGGACTGTGGAGATCTTCGTCAAAAACAACCGCTGCATCTGACGCTGCAGATGGCGGTTTTCCGGCTCTGCGGCAATGGCCTGCGTCAGTTTGGCGGCGATCTTGCCACGCAGCTCTGAAGCCGCAGCTTTGGTATAAGTAATGATCAGAAAGTCATCCAGATTGGCAGGATCCGCGGGATCGCGCAGATAGCTCAGCAGACGGTCCACCAGTACCTTCGTCTTGCCTGATCCGGCAGCGGCGGAGACCAGCAGTCTGCCGCCCCGGTCCCGGACCGCCTGAGCCTGCTGGGGAGTCAGTTTTTCAGCCATTGCGGTCCATCTCCTTTCCGATCTCTTCCCAGAACCGATGAGAAGTCATAGTCTTGTAATTGCGCCGCCCTTCCACCGATGCTTCATGGCAAACCGACCCATAGGGGCAGAAGGCGCAGGCGGAATGGGAGGTTCCTCTGGTATAGGGATTCGGCTCCACATTGCCGGAGGCGATCTCGTCCACCATTCGGCCAAGCACTCTAAAAATGTATGCCTTCAGCTGCTTCATCTGATCCCGGTCCGCAAGATCTCCAACCATGGTGCCATCTTTGCGCACGGTATAGCAAAGACGCCTGGGATTTTCCCCCGGCTCCATAGCCTGCAGGATCTGTTCATCTTTCAGAAGCAGTCCCTTGCGTTTACGGTCTTTGAAACGCTCTTTTTCCAGTTCTTCCTCCGTCAGACGGCCGTCAGTAGAAACAAACGGAACCCTGGCGGGGAAATACTGCACACCCACCGGCACCGGCCGGCCGCCCACGACCTCCTCGCCGCACTCCTGAAGGGCGAAGAGATAAAGCAGCATCTGAAGTCCCACACCGTTGAACACGTCGCAATAGTCAAAATCCTTTTTACCGGTCTTATAGTCCACAACCCGATAATAGGAATTGCCGCCCTGCTGCCAGGTATCCACCCGGTCCACAAATCCCCGAAGAATGGCATTCATCCGGGTACCGGGCAGAGCGATGGCGGGCAATCCCCCTTCGCTGCCGAAATTAACCTCAAAATCCGCCGGCTGGAACTGTGATTCCTGCAATTCCTCCCACAGTTCCTGAACCACCATCCGAAGCTCCTGACCGTTGCGGCGGAACAGATAGGCAATGCGCTCAGAATCCAGCTGACCGAAGTGTTCGCGGGCATATTCATCGGAGAAGCGGGCGGCGATCTGCAGCGTCTCTTCCAGGGATACTTTCCGGAAGCCGCCCATATCCCGGATGCACCGGGCGGTATTTTCCAGAACCGCATGGACATAGGTGCCGAATTCCGCCGGATCCACGGTGGCTTCCTTCCGCTCTTTGGCCCGCAGGCCGTATTTCAAAAAATAGGACAGCCGGCATTCCGCCTGGCGGTCGATCTGAGACGCAGAAAGATTCAGCGTCTTTCCATAGAGTTTGTCGATCTGCTCCCGCTGAACCGTACCCAGTGTATAAGCACGGCGGCGGCATACTTCTTCAAATTCCGCATCCACACCAATGGTGCGGGCAATGCTTCCCGCATTCCAGCGGGCTAGCCAGGCCGCAGCCTCAAATCTGTCTGCAAGAGCGGCGCCCAATGTGGGCTTCACTTCCTTTTCTCCGCCTGCCATATCCGCCAGCCGGCGGCAGACAAAGGAAGGCTGAGCGCCGGAGGAATAGACCGAAACGGACTCCATAGCGCCGCAGAAGACACCATAGATCTCCGCAAACTCTGCCTGGATACCCTCCATGGCACCGCCCGTCAGGGGAACACCCAATTCCCGCAGTGTAACGCGTTCCTGGTCACTGAGAACACCGGCAGATCCGGTATAGCCGGGCAGATTTCCCTCCTGCGCCCCCAGAATGATCAGGTGCTTTTCCTGATGGAGCCGCTGTGCGCTGACCGGGCCCACCTGCACCGCATCCAGCACCGGCGGGATCGTACCCACATCATACTGGCTCAGCAGCAGCTGGAACAGTCTTGTAAAGGTTTCCGTATCCCAGTGGGTCTCGCCCAGAACATCATGCAGCTGCTCCAGGGCATTGAGCAGGATCTCCCAAAGCTGATTGAGGATCTGAGCGCTGCGGTTGTCTCCCGCGGCATCCAGTTCCTGTGCCAGCGCGGCCAGCCGCTGCTCCAACTGAATGTCCTCCAGCAATCCATACAGCGCCAAAACCTGATCTTTCAGGCATTTGGCATCCAGAAATCCCCTGCGGAGCCTTCCCAGAGGCGCAACAGCCAGTTCCCGGGCTTCATTCAGCCGCTGCAGCAGCACTTCGGATTCTTCATCCCAGACAGCGCTGAGCCCGTCAGGGTGATTCTTCCATTCCTCCTGCCAGCGGTTTCCGCGGATGCCCCAGGTGACGGCGTAATTCTCCAAAAGGTCGCAGGTATCCGGTTCCACAGGAGACAGAACAGAGCGCAGATAACGCATCACATCCCGCTGGTCAAATCCCCCCAGAGCAGCATCCATGGCCGAGATCACCGTTGCCACCACGCTCTTTCCCAGAATATCCTCCGTTCCGGACAGATACACCGGAATCCCGCAGCGTCGGAAAGCCAGATTCACCAGCGGCTGATAGGCGGCGATATCGCCGCAGACAACTGTAATATCACGATAGCGGCAGCCGGACCGGATCCGTTCCAGAATCCACTCCGCAGCAGCCAGACATTCTTCGTAGGGAGAATCCGCCCGGCATACCCGCAGTATATCCTTCAGTTCCCCTTCGCTGATGCTGCCCTGAAAGAGCCGGCTTCGCATGGAACTCAGAGGAATGCTGTTTTCGGGAATGATCTCGATTTTCACGTCCACCTCCGCGCGGCGGGCGCAGCGAAGGATCTGGGAAGCAGTACTTCCCGCTTTCTCAAAGGCAAGCAAATGAGAGTCCACCCGGTCGCAGTTCAGGCTGACTGTCACCTCAGGTGACACTTTGATCAGATGTTCCAGTATCGCCAGATGCTGGCGGGTAAAATCCGGGAATCCGTCTATGTAAAATACATGCTTTTCCGCAAAATCACCCAGCTCCATCTGCTCCAGAAGCTGTGTTTCCCGGTCTCTGGGGTCCCGTTTGCCGCGCAGACACAGCGCATCGTAACTCTCCAGCAGCAGCGACAGCTCTTCGAGCTTCTGAGCGAGGGTACCTTCCGTCCGGACAGAGGCCTCCATCAGATCCTGTGCGGAAATACAGCATCGCTTGAATTCATCCACTGCGTCGATCAGCCCCGTCAGAAATTCCGGTCTCGACTCCACCGACGCATACGCCTTCAGCCGGCTGGCCAGCTGACGGGCGCCGGAAGCCATGGCAACCACACGGCCGCCGTTATCCAGGCATTCCTCCGCCGCGCCGCCCAGCTCATCCGCCACACGGCGGGCAAGTCTTGTAAAGGACAGGACCTCCGCAAAGCGGCTGGCCGTATCCCCCGCGGCAGCGCACAGACGCCGCTCTGTCTCATGACTGATCAATTCCGGAACCATCAGAATCCGTCCGGCTTTTTCATTCTGAACATCCAGGCTGATCCGGCGCAGGACCTCATCCCGGTTCGCCGTCCAGTCTGTTCCCAGAAGCAGGTGCAGCATATGCCCACCGCCTTTCCTTCGTTTTTTACATGATACCACAGAATCAGTCCAAAAAACAGTCCCCGATCACCCCTCATGGAGCATATTTTCCAGACTGCCCAGGGCATCGAGCAGGAAAAACCGCACCTCATAGCCGTCGTCCCCCTCCAGCGCGGAGGTCAGCGCATCCGGAAATCCTGCCCCGGCTGCAACATCCTCAAAACCGTCGGACGTTGCCGGAACGCAAAGAGACGGAAAAACCACACACCACCAGTTATGTCCTTCTCCCTCTCCGATGACGATCCGCAGAGCCTGGTAGATCCCGGCGGGCAGCGTGAAGGTCTCATAAACCCGGGTAGCAAATTCTTCCACAGCAAGACTGACGTGGACCGTATCGCTGCATCCCGCTTCCGCCAGAACACGGTTAGCCAGGCTCTCGATCTTCGGTAAATTCTCACGCAGATACGCTTTTGCCTGCTCGGCGTCTGTCACATCTGCCAGCGCAGCATTCAGATTTTCCACCACAGCATCCCGTACCCGCAGTTTCAGCGCCTGATCCTCATCACAGTCAGATGCCGCCACCACATGCAGCCGGATCAGTTCTTCCCGAAGGCGCTGCCGGTCTGCGATCAGCGTCCCGCACCAGACCAGACACACTGCCAGCAGACAAAGGCCGATCCGTTTCAAAGCTTTTCTCATAAAAAAACACCGTCCATACTTGAATACAACAAGTATGGACGGGAAATTCCAGTATTATACAGGTTTGCAGATGTAAACGTTGGGGTAATTGGCCTTGAGCATATTGCAGATGACAGCCGCCACCTCGAACTCGGAAACAATGGCAAAACAGGCAGAGCCGGAACCGGTCATCTGATAACCCACCGCGCCGTACTGGTGGAACAGGGACTTGATGTAATTCAGCTCCAGATGGTCGGACGTGACAACGGGATCAAATACATTGCACAGATTGTGGGCAACCTTTTCCAGATCACCTGCCAGCAGAGCGCTCTCCATTGCCTGATGGTCAGGACGGTTGGCAATGGCCACCTCATCGATCTTCCGGTAAAGTTCCGGCGTGGAAACAGAAAACTCCGGCTTGCACACCACGATGATGCAGTCCGGCATATCGGGCAGCCTGCGCAGCTGCTCACCGCGTCCCTCGCACATACAGGTTCCGCAGACCACACAGAACGGCACATCGCTGCCGATCTGCGCACCCAGCTCCGCCAGAGCCATAATGGACAGAGGGTCGCCGTAATGGCGGTTCAGCGCTCTGAGGACCGCAGCCGCATCGGCGCTGCCGCCGCCCATGCCTGCTTCACTGGGGATCCGCTTGGTAATGCGGATCTCGATGCCGTCAGGATTCTTGCCCATGACATCGCAGTAGACCTTTGCCGCCTTCCAGGCCAGATTGCGCTCATCCGTGGGAATGCCCTCTTTGTCACATTTCAGACACCAGGGTTTGCCGGTACCGATGTCAATTTCAATATCATCCCGGATGGATACCGTCTGCATAACGCTTTTCAGGTCATGATAGCCGTCATCACGCTTGCCCAACACATCCAAAGTCAGGTTCAGCTTGGCAAAAGCGCCTTCATAAAGAGTAGTCATATTTTTCATCCTTCCAATTGGTCATTGAGTTCTTTCGCTATTATATCCAATGAACATTGTTTTTGCAATGCATATTTTCCTGTAGACCGGGCAAGATATCTCCATCAAAGGGCAAAAGGAGGTAAAAATATGGACACACTGGCACTGATCCTGTCCATCGTCGGCTGTCTGAACTGGGGCCTGGTGGGCATTTTCCAGTTCGATCTGGTTGCCTGGCTGTTCGGCGGGCAGGGCTCTCTGTTCAGCAGAATCGTCTACACAATCGTTGGCCTTGCGGGACTGTGGTGCATCTCCTTTCTGTTTCGCAGAAACGCCATCACTGACGGTGAATAACCAAAAGAAACGGCAGTTCCGGAACGCGGAACTGCCGTTTGGCTTATGTGATATTATCTGCAGCGGACGATAATGACAACTTCCTGATCGCCGTACTTCACGGTAATGTTGGCAGTGCCCTTCGCCACACGGGTCACAGTACCATTCTCAACGGTGACAACGTTCTCATTGTCGGAAGTCCAGGTGACCTCCTCGTTGGTCAGGCCGGTGACCTTGAAGGTGAACTGCTGGCCATGGCCGGTCAGGGTGATGTCCGTGTAGTTGACCTCCAGCTTGATATCCTTCAGCGGCTCGGTAGGCTCTTCCTCTTCCCCTTCGCCGGGGGCTGCGGTGGGTTCTTCGCCGCCGTCTTCACCGGGTTCCTCAGTGGGTGCTTCGGTTGCAAACACGCAGACCACATCGCACTGCAGCTCCATACCGCCGCAGGAGACGACCACAGTTGCTTCACCCTCGCCGACAGCGGTAACACAGCCTTCGCTGTCAACCGTTACTACGCTCTCGTCGCTGGAATAGTAGGCAAGGCTGTCGGTGGTATCCGCAGGGGTTACCACAACATTCAGCAGCCAGGACTCACCCAGGCCTTCCAAAAGCACAAAGTCTTCGCCGTCAGACCACTCCAGGCCGGTGCAGGGGATGGTAGGTTCTTCGGTGACAGCAGGTTCCGTCGGTGCATCCGTGGGCGGAACGGTAGCCACGGTGGGAGCAGCAGTCTGCTCGGTCTGGGCCAGGATGCCGGGAAGGAAATACTCCTTGAAGATGTAACCGGTGACGCACAGCAGCGCCAGGATCACGATCACCAGCAGCACATTCAGCACCACATTGGACTTGCTTTTCCGGGGTTCCTCGCCGAAATCATAGGGGCCATCCGCATCCGGATCAGGATTCGCCTTGGTACGGGGCTTCTCCTCCGGCATATCATAGATGGGCATATTCCGGTTGCGCTTGCGCACATTGGACTTGGAAAAACGACCGCCGCGGACTCTGGCACCGCTGCCGGTGCTCCCGCCGGAAGGCTGCGCTTCATTCAACACAATATCATCGGCGACGGTTTTAGCGCCGCCTGCACGGGCACGAAGACAGATCGGGCACTGTTCTGCACTCTCTGAATAACTCGTTCCGCATACATCACAAATTATCTTGTCCATGACTTACCTCCTGTAGAATCGTATAGAGTACCATTCTGTTTGACATTATAGCACTAATTCCCAAAGAAAACAACTACAAAGGAGTTGCTTTTTTTGTAATTTTATTTTATGATATAGAAGTAAAAGGAGGCGATAGAATTGTCAGAGATAAAACTCGTTTCTCCTCTGCTGGATGGATTTGTAATGGGCGATCCCATGAGCAGCCACGACGGCGTGCGCTGCTGCCCGGCTATGAAGGAAAATTCTGATGATAAATACATAGTGAAGATCATCTCCGTGCCCGCGTCCCAGAAACAGCTGGACGCGCTTTTGCTCACCGGCGCCTACAAGGATGCCGCCGCTGCCACGGAGTATTTTAAGGAACTTGCCGACGGCGTTGTCAAAGAAGCCGAAACATTGCAGCAGCTTTCCAAGCTGGAAGGCTTCCTGCCCTATCAGGGCTGGCAGATCGTTCCCATGGAGGACGGCAAGCTTGGTTACAACGTCTACCTGCTGAGTTCTTATAAGCGTTCTCTGGAAAAATACCTCAGACGCAATCCCATGACACACCTGGGCGCTGTCAATCTGGGCCTGGACCTGTGTGCCGCACTGGCCATCTGCCGCCGGGCCGGCTTCATGTTCATCGACCTGAAACCCTCCAACATCTATCTCACCGGTGACCGGGAATACCGCATCGGTGATCTGGGTTTTGCCAGTCTCAAGTCCCTGAAGTACGCAAACCTGCCCAGTAAGTACCGCAGCTGCTATACCGCTCCGGAACTGCATGACGCACTGGCAACGCTGAACCCCACGGCGGATATCTATGCCCTGGGTATGATCCTCTATCAGATCTACAACAACGGTCAGCTTCCCTTCCAGAACCGCGCTCCTGCAGAAGAGCTTCCCGCCCCCCTCAATGCCGACTACGAGATGGCTGAGATCATTATGAAAGCCTGCGCTCCCGATCCGCGGGTCCGCTGGCAGAATCCCATTGAGATGGGCAAGGCGCTGGTCGGCTATATGCAGCGCAACACCGTCAACGACGTTCCCATTGTTCCCCCTGTGGTCCAGAGCGCTCCCGTCATCCGCGACGAGGAAGAAGAAGAGGATCTGCTGGCCGGCAATCCTGCCGCTGCCGCGGAGTCCGGGGTCCGAGAAGAATCCGAGCCCCAGCAGACCATCCCTGCGGAAGAGGAATCCTTTGATGATCCTCATACACAGGATGCGTCCGATCACCTGCCTGCAGACATTCCCGCAGAAAAGCCTGATACCGGGGAGCAGAATCTCTATTCCGGTGAACTGGCATTCCTGAACGACATGATCTCCGACGAGACCGCTCCCGACGCAGACGGCGGCGAAGAAGTCAGCAATGGCGCCATGACCGATGAAGTCAACTTCATGCTGGCCCAGGCTGACGAGCTGATCGCCCGGGAGACTCCCCAGTCCGTTGTGATCCCGGAGCCTGAAGAAATCACCATCCCCATGAATACAGATAAAGGCGACGCAGATCTTAATGTTGACGATCTCTTCCCTGCCGATGACGATGCGGAAGCACCCATCGAAGAGGACGCACAGGAAACCGAAGAATTTGAAGAATACGAAAAGCCCCACCGGAAGGCCCACTCCTGGCTGGCCGCCATCGCGATTATTCTGCTGCTGGCGCTGGTAGGCGGCGGCGGATTCTACTTCTACACTAACTACTATCTGCTGCCCATTGACAGACTGGATGTCACCGGTCTGGAAAACTCCATTACCGTTCAGCTGATCGCCGATGTGGACGAAAGCATCCTGACTGTCGTCTGCACCGACACCTACGGCAATACCATTTCCCAGCCTGTTGAGAACGGCCAGGCTGTCTTCACGGATCTGAGCCCCGCAACCACCTATAAGATTACCGTGGAAGCGGAAGGCTTCCATGCCCTTTCCGGCTCCTACACCGGTTCCTACACCACCAAGGAAGAGACCAATATTGTCAGTTTCACCGCTGTCACCGGTACTGAAGACGGCTCTGTAATCCTGAACTTCACCGTCGACGGCCGAGAGACCCAGGACTGGATGGTGGAATACAGCACCGAGGGAGAGGAACCCCAGTCTGTTTCCTTCACCGGCCACATGGTTTCCGTCAACAATCTGACCGTCGGCAAAACCTATACCTTCCGTCTGGTGGCCGCTCCCGCGTCTGACCTGTACATCACCGGCAACGACACCCTGGAGTTTACCGCTTCCAGCATCGTCATCGCCGAGAATCTGACCATTGTCTCCTGTGTGGATGGTGTGCTTACCGCCCAGTGGGATTCCCCTGATGATGCGCCTGTTGAAAACTGGACTGTCCGCTGTTATTCCGATGACGGCTACGATGAGACCATCACCGTCAGCGAAAACACTGCCCAGTTCTCCGACATCAGCACCGAAAAGGCATACACCGTGGAGGTCACTGCCGCCGACATGGCGCAGGGCGCACGTGCATATGTCACTGCCAACCCCACCACCGTCAGCGATATTCAGATCAAGCCCACCAAGACTCACGGTCTGACCGTATCCTGGTCCCACACCGGCACTGCCCCCGAGACCGGCTGGCTGCTGATGTACAGCATTGACGGCAGCGACAGCCAGGAAGTCATTACCTCCACTGAGGCCACCGCCACCGTGGAGCACTGCGTTCCCGGCGCTACCTACAATTTCACCATCAAGGCAGCTGACGGCTCCACCGTATTTGACGGCCGGACCGACTATACCACGCAGGCCGCCGCTGATTTTGATGCCCATGCCATCTCCGCGGAGGATATCCAGGCCAGCCTGTGCAAAACTCCCGAGAAGGATGACTGGACTTATGAAGATCTGGACAACGACAACGATTACACCACCACCTTCGCGCCCGGCGAGAAGGCCTCCCTGGTGATCTACTCCACCAAGAGAGTGGGTACCACCAAGGCTGAGACTGTGGTCATGTATGTCATCCGGGATGCCGAAGGCAAGGTCATTGGCGAACTGGTCAACACAGAGCTTTCCCCCTGGGCAGATCTGTGGGATGACCGCTATGCCTATCTGACCATCCCTGAGCTTCCTTCTGAGGCCGGCAGCTACACTGTTGAAATCTATTTTGATAATGCACTGGCTCTCTCCAAGACTCTGAATATTTCCGGCTAAGCAATTCGGCAGCCGCGCAAAAGCGCGGCTGCCTTTTTGTATTTCCAGCAGTTTCCTCCCTTTCCAGCAACACACATCCGTTATGTTCACACATTCTTTCGCAAATATGCTATAATGCAACCAACATCACCGTAATGAACAGGAGTGAATCCATGCGCGGCAAATCCCATCAGTACCTTGGCCGTTACCTGGCAGAAACCTATATGTCCACACTCCCCCGCCGATACGTCACGGCATTTCTCATCGGCTGTATCGAACCCGACCGAAATCCCGCCACCTATCTGAAAGGCTCCCTGCGCCGGCAGTGGCTCCGGGGCCACAACTGGGGCAATGCCCAGAACTATATGCAGCGTGTATCCGAGCGACTGGAACGCAGAGAGAAATTGAACCTGCTGGACTACTACACCATCGGAAAACTCATCCACTACACGACCGACGCCTTTACATCCGCCCATAACGAGGAATTCGGCTCCAGCCTGACAGACCACCGGGAATATGAAGCAGCGCTGCAGGAGCATTTTCTAGGATATCTGTCCGAGAATCCCACATTCTGGACTGATGCCAAAAATCCCGTCATGGACACCATCCGCTCTTACCACCGCGAGTACATCCACCGTCCCGTAAACATCCATACTGACACCCGCTTCGCGATCATCGTCTGCTGCATGGTCCTGACGCGGCTCTTCGCCAATTAAAAAACTGCCTCAGGGTTTTTTTCCCTGAGGCAGTTTCCTTTCTATTCACACAGCTCTGCCAGCTCTTTGGCAACCTTTTCTTCGCAGCTGCGCATGGCAAGGATTGTCTTTTCCAGAACCTCATCCAGGGTCCATCCCAGACGCTCCGCGCCATCTCTGATGATGTCACGGGAACAGCCTGCGGCAAATTTCTTGTCCTTGAATTTCTTCTTCAGGCTGGAAAGCTCCATATCCATGACGCTTTTGGAAGGGCGCATCCGAGCAGCGGCGCCGATCAGACCGGTCAGTTCATCCACGGCAAACATGACCTTCTCCATCTGATGAACCGGCTCCACGTCGGAGCAGATGCCGTAGCCATGGGAGCAGATGGCATGAACCATCTCATCAGAAGCATTTACTTCCGCCAGAAGCTCCGGAGCCTTCCTGCAATGCTCCTCGGGATAGCGTTCAAAATCTACATCATGGAGCAGACCGCAGCGGCTCCAGAATTCGGCATCATCGCCATAGCCCAATTCCCGGGCGTACCAGTCCATAACGCCCTCCACGGTCAGAGCATGGAGAATGTGGAAAGATTCCTTATTATATTTCTGCAGCAGGGCCAGCGCCTGCTCTCTGGTGGGATTGCTCATCATCATACCTCCTGACAGATTAATCAACAAAGACCGTGCCGTCTTCCTGAACAGTGATGGTCATGCCGTCCTTGACATAGTTGAGGAACTCCTCGCCCAAGCTGTCAACGACTGGCATCTTCACGTCCGGCAGCCATACGGAAGCCAGGATGGAACCGGCGGCAGCCAAACTATCGATGGGTTTGGAAAACAGCATACAGGCAGGCTGACGCTCCATGGCGCAGGCGCAGTACAACACCAGGCCGCCGGTGGTAGAGCCGATGGTCTGGGGCAGACACAGAGCGGTGCCCAGCATCTGCTTGTTATACAGGTCGGGGTTATTCTGGTCACCGCAGGTGGCTTTCTTGTCGCCAAACTGCAGGGCCTTCTGGAAGGAGGCCAGGGTATTCAGGCCGCCGTGGGAAACCAGTGCCGGAGCTGTGACGCTGCCGGGAGCTACAACGCGTCCTTTGAATTCTTTCATGCCCAGGCGCCTCCTTTCGTGATCTGGATCAGGATCTCGTCTTCGGTGTAATAGCGGGCAGTGGTATAGGTGCGCAGCTTATTGGAAGAGGTAATGACCGGCATGGGACCGCACAGTGGGTTGTTCATGTACATCAGCGGGCAGATATAGCTGAGGATCACACCGGTATTTTTCAGACGCTGGGCATACTCCGTTTTCTCGAATTCCTTCTTGACCGCGGGCGCAGTGGTGAAAACGGTGGGAATCAGCACCTTCTTGTTTCCGCTGGCCTTCAGACCTTCTTCCACCCGGACTGTCCAGGACTTCAGCTGCTGCAGACTCATATGGGGGCAGCCAACGAAACAAAGCTTTGGTTTTGCATCCCGATTTTTCCAGATGACTGGATAATTTGCTTTGACCTTCTGAAGCTCTGCATCATCGATGACATACACTTTCGCGCCGGGAGCCACCAGTGCGGCCCCCTGCTCCTTTGCTTCAGGAGTCAGATTCTCAAGATGGTACAATCCCACAGCACCGTTGGAGGCGGTGGCAGCGCCGAAATCCTTCAGATAGGCGCAGACCTCATCGGTCAGTTCCGTGCCCAGCCACTGCTCCATGCCGGTGATGAACGGCACATCCTCCATGACTTTCATGCCGATGGCGGAGCCCAGCAGCTGTGCTTCAGGCTTCCGGCTGCACTCCACCTTGATGATCCAGGTAGCCTTGCGGCCCTCATCGGTCAGCAGTCCGAAATTGGGCACGAAGCCGGCAATGGAACCCATGATATCCATAATACCGGAATTGCGGTTGCAGCGGGCGCCCAGGACGGAGTTGGCATAGACAACGGCGGAGGACTCTGCCCAGCTGAGAACATCCCCCATGACGGGTTTGTTGCCCATCTGATCCAGATAGCAGGCGCAGGAGAAGGCATCGTCATTCATCAGTCCCAGAGCCTTCAGCTGCTGCTCATAGCTGTCCTGCTTGGAATACATAAATTTGTTGAAGATCAGTTTCTGCAGGAAATTGGCGGGAACATCGGGATCCACAGGCCGGGGGTCCACGGAAAACCGCTGACCGGACACCGCTCCGGCATCGATCAGCTGCTGCATCAGGTCAAAGACCGGGCCCATCATCTTCAGGCCGAAGGAAGTGACCAGATGGTTATACTCAGAGGTGACAGGAACCATTTTGTCAGCGCCGAAGGTCTCGCCATACATGACCAGGGTCTTCATGACCTTTGCCATGGTCTCGCCCTTGGAGCCGTCCAGAATGGCCTGCTGTTCGGGGGTTAAGTACATAATATTTCTCCTTTTTCTGTTATTGCGGGGGTACACACGCACCGCTCACAATGTAACTGTTGCATCAGAGCTTCATGCAAACATCCCAGGCCTGCCAGATAACGGTGCGCAGATTACCCACCTTGTAGGCATCGCCCACGATGTGGATATTCTTTGCCTTGGAAGTCAGCGGATTGGGCCGGTAGCCGGTGGAAAGGATCACGGAATCGGCATCGATCTTAAAACTCATACCGTTCCTGTCCGCCACGATGACACCGTCATCCCGGATCTCACGCAGCTTCGTCTCCAGATGGACGGGCACCTGATTTGCTTCAAAGAAGTCACGCAGGAAGCTGGTATTCGCCAGACAGATACCGGGAGTGGTGATCAGGTCGTCCATCATTTCCACGATGGTAGGCTTCTTTCCCTGCAGATACAGCTCATAAGCAATCTCGCAGCCAGTCAGTCCGCCGCCGATGATGGTGACGTTTTCCCCCACCTCCGCCCGTCCGCGAAGGAAATCAATGGCCTGGATGCCCTTGTCGATGCCGGGTACAGGAATACGGTTGGGTGTAGAGCCGGTGGCGACGATGATCTCATCTGCATCCAAAGAGGCAATATCGGACACCTCGGTGTTCAGCTTTACCTCTACAGGATACTTGGTTAGTTCCCGCTTATACCAGGCGATCAGCTCCCGGTCCTTTTCCTTAAAGGAAGGCGCCGCAGCGGCAATGAACACACCGCCCAGCTCACCGGTCTTTTCATACAGCGTGACCTTATGGCCCCGTTTGGC
The DNA here is from genome assembly GCA_017620525.1 of Oscillospiraceae bacterium. Classification (GTDB taxonomy): domain Bacteria; phylum Bacillota; class Clostridia; order Oscillospirales; family Oscillospiraceae; genus Faecousia. The sequence continues at coordinate 40,946 of JAGAUY010000002.1, forward strand.
GCAGACCAGAGCGGACTCCATACCGCCGATGCCGCCGCCGATAACCGCAATCTTCTTTACCTTCTTCGCAGGCTTGATGTAGTGCTTCCTGGACTGCATGGTCTCGGCATTCAGGGCGCAGCGGGCCAGGCCCATGGTGTCAGTCAGATCCTGGGTATTGTAATGGCCCTTGGAGGAGGAGAAGTTGAAGCAGCCGGAATGGCAGCAGATGCAGGGCTTGATGTCCTCCAGCCGATCTTCAATCAACTTGGTGATCCACTCGGGGTCTACCAGGAACTGGCGGGCAACACCCATAGCATCAATCCGGCCCTCGGCGATGGCCTTTGCACCCACTTCAGGCTCCATGCGGCCGGCACAGACCACGGGAATATCCACGCATTGCTTGATCCGGGCCACATCATCCAGATTACAGTTCTGGGGCATATACATGGGCGGATGCGCCCAGTACCAGGAGTCGTAAGTACCATTGTCCGCATTGAGCATATCATAGCCCGCATCCTGCAGGTATTTGGCTGCCCGCTCGGACTCTTCCATGGTGCGTCCCACTTCCTTCGCGTTCTCACCGGGGACAATACCCTTCTGGAAGCCCTTCAGCTTGGACTCCACAGAGTAACGCAGCGATACGGGGAAATCATCGCCGCAGCTTTCCTTGATGGCCTTGACAACCTCTGCGGCAAAACGATAGCGGTTTTCAAAGCTGCCGCCGTATTCATCGGTACGCTTGTTGAAGAATTCAATGGCAAACTGGTCCAGAAGATAGCCTTCATGGACTGCGTGGACTTCCACACCGTCAACACCTGCGTCCTTGCACAGCTTTGCGGTCTTGGCAAATGCCTCGATGATCTCGTGGATCTGCTCTTTGGTCATCTCGGGGCACTCGATGTCAGGGGCCCAGCGGGAAGGCTGCGGGCTGGGACTTGCCAGCTCGTGGCTGGTGTCAATGATGGGCTTGATGATGGCGCGGGTGATCTTGTTCTTGTGCAGCGGGCCGACCAGCTCGGTGATCGCCCAGGAACGGCCCATACCGGCAGTGAGCTGGACGAAGAGCTTGGCGCCAGTCTTGTGGATTTCGTCCATGAAGACCTTCAGATCCTCAAACATCCCTGGATTCTGCCAGAGCCACTTGCCCCAGAAGGTATCGCGCAGAGGGGCGATGCCGGGGATGATCAGGCCCACATTGTTGTTTGCGCGCTCCAGAAAGAGCTTGGCGGCTTCCTTGTCGAACTTGCAGCCGGTTAGTTCAAACCAGCCGAACAGGGATGTGCCGCCCATGGGGCACATGACAATGCGGTTTTTGATCTCCACACTGCCGATCTTCCAGGGGGTAAACAATGCCTCATATTTCGCATCCATTACAGACACTCCTTTTCTTTATTGATAAGTCAACATCTCAACATATTCAGTATAAGCATCATGGTGATCGCTGTCAAGATTTGATAAAAACAACATGATCTGTCAAAAATGATGCAGGATCAGGTCGAAAGCCGTTTTCAAACCGGGAAGCAGACTGTCCGTCTCCACATATTCCTGCCGGGTGTGGGACAGGGCGCCGCAGTAGCAGCCGACGCAGATCGCCGGAATTCCCAGAGACAATGGAATGTTGCAGTCCGTGGAACCGGGACCGAAGGTGATCTCCCTGCCGAAATACCGGACAGACGCAGCGCTGGCCCGGGTCATCAATTCCGTCATCTTTTCCTCGTCCACCTGTCCGGAGCAGGGTCTGTCGCCCACGGGTGTCACCGTCACGCGGATGCCCTTGGACCGGTAAAACTCCACTGCCGCCTGAAAGTGGCGCTCCATGATGTCCAGAGATTCCCGCTCATCGGACCGGAACTCGTAGAGCATCTCGGCATGCTGTGCAATGGTATTGACGGAGGTTCCGCCGGAGATGGTGCCGACATTATAGGTGGTCTTTCCCTTCTCAGGCAGTTTGATGCTGTAGAGTGCATCGATCATGGATGCCATACAGGCAATGGCATTGCGGTTTCCGAAGGCCGTGTAGGAATGGCCGCCTTCCGTATCAAATGCCACCCGGTAACGCCGGGAGCCGACAGCCCGGTTTACCCCCCGGCAGTCGTGGTCATCAAAGGAGATGAACTCATCGATCCGGGCACCGAAATCATCCATGATTCTGCGGACACCTTTCAGATTGCCCAATCCCTCCTCTCCTGCATTGATCACCAGAAGGATCCCGCGGTCATCGCAGGTCAGCCGGTTCTCCGCAATGTATTTTGCCGCCATCATCAATGCCGCTGCATTTGCCGTATCGTCGCCGATGCCGGGGCAGAAGATACGTCCGTTCTCCACCGACAGCGGCAGCGGATCCGTATCCGGAAACACCACATCGCTGTGGGCCAGAAATGCCGTAACAGGTTTGTTGCCAGCGCAGCCAACGGGATAGACCACGTTCAGCGCATCATCAATATAGACGCCTGCCGCGCCCTGGCATTCCAGCCAGTCTCTGCAGAAAACGGCACGTTTTTCCTCATGATTGGAAGGTGCAGGGATCCGCGCCAGATCCAGCAGCAGGTCATAGGCTTCCTGCCGGTGCGCATCAATGAATTCCAGGACCGATTGTTCCAGCTTCATTGCCATCACTCCTTTTTCTACAGTTTACCACCATTTTCCACGCTTCGCAACGGAAAAAAGCTCCCGGAACCACCGGGAGCTTTTTGAAACAGATTCACTCCGAGCGCAGAGCAATGACCGGATCCTTCTTGGCCGCCTGCTTGGCAGGGATAAAGCCACCGATCAGGGTCAGCACCACACTCAGTCCGATCAGGACCAGTGCATTGATCACAGGCAACTGGGCCGTAATATCCGGATTATTGGTCAGATGGTGGATCAGCTGATTGCCGGGAATCAGCAGCAGCAATGTCACACCGATACCGATCACACCGGAGCAGAGGCCGATGATGAAGGTCTCCGCATTGAATACCTGGGAGATATTTCGCTTGGATGCGCCGATGGCGCGCAGAATTCCAATCTCCTTGGTCCGCTCCATGACAGAAATATAGGTAATGATACCGATCATAATGGACGAAACCACCAGGCTCACCGCCACAAAGGCGATCAGCGCATAGCTGACGCTGTCGATGATGGTGCGCACCGAGGACATCATAATACCCGTTACATCGGTGTAGCGGATCACCTTCTCCTCCTGGGTAGATTCCTCCATCTTCAGATTGTACGCATCCAGAAAATCAATGAATGCTTCCTTTCCGGCAAAATCCGTCAGATAAATATACATGGCAATCGGTTCTTCCAGATCGCCGTATCCCAGTGCGCGCAGATTTGCCGCTGCGCTGCTCTCGGAATTCTGAGCGGTCATGGCTTCCATCAGACGGCGCAGATCATCCTCGCTCATATTGAACTGAAACGCGGATGCAATTTTGTTCTGATCCACCGTCAGGGAACTTCCGATGAAGCTTGCAATGCGGTTGCCGAAGGCTGCCACCTGGCTGAGGATGGTGGAGCGGACTGTCGCCTCCATCATGGTACCCGCCATCACAGCAGCAGTGCCAGTCACAACAGATTCATTCATATACTCCGAGACAATGGAGTCGATCTGCTCTTCCCGGAGATTGGCATAAAACTGTCCGGGATCCATGATGCTGTCCGTGCTGCTGCCCACCGGCGCAATGCTGATCGTCTGCGTGGTTTCGGAAGGGACGGACGGCTCCTGGGCAGCAGGCTCCGTCTGCTCCGGCTCCGTGGCTGCAGCCGGTTCCGTGGTTGCAGGAGGCTCCGTTGCCAGGGCAGTATCTTCCGTGGGCACCGCAGTTTCTTCTGCGGGATCAGTGGGCACCGCCTGCTCGGGATCCGATGGCTCGGTGGCCTCCGGCTCCTCAGCCGCAAGCTGAGATGAGACATAGTCCGTAACCATTCCCACCATCAAAGGTCTGTACACCTGCGCAAAGGTCTCCGCAGGAACGGAATAAGCCGCAGCAAGTTCTGCCATCTTCGCTGCCGCCGCATCTCCCGCCAGGTACGCATCGACCATTGCTTCCGCGTCCGTCAGATAGACTCTGGCAGTTCCGCCGGCATCGGCATTGGCCGCCACATGCTGACGCAGCATATCTGAGCAGAACGATGACAGGGTATCCGTAAATGCCCTCTGGGCCGGGGCCAGATTCACTTCCAGAGAATTGGCCGCTTCATCCATATAATTGCGCAGCATAGCAAGCACCGCATCGGTGCTGACATCCATGCCGAAGGCAGAGGAGATCGCGTCGCCGTCAACGCTGATCATATCCTCGAAATTCAGCGCTGAGCCACTCTCTTCATCAAAGCCGACGCCGGTGAACACATTGACCGTCTCATCTGCCAACTGGCTCTGAACGATTCCGGATTCACGGGCCACATCGATAACATGCCGCGTCAGATCGGATGTGTAGGCGATACCGGTGGTCAGCGTGGTAGTATTGACCCCCTCCTTGGGGCAGACGATGCCGACGATCTGAAGAACCTCACCGTCTTCGATGAGCTTTCTCATGTGCGCCTCATCGTCGGACATATCCTCCCAGACATTGTATTCCCCATTGTAGCGGTAGAGATCGGAAACAGCCACCAGACGAAAATCCAGTTCCATCAGATCATCATATGTCCACGTCTCGCTCCCGTCGGTGCGGGTAACCTCTTCCCCGTTCATCACCTGGGTGATCATCTCATCGAGTTTGTCCATGTCCTTGAGTCCCAGCGTATAGGCCATATAGTCGGTGATCTGATTGGGATCCTGCAAAACGACCACCATTTCGTCCCACCGTTTCGGCCAGCGTCCCCGAAGGACATCATACTGGGAGTCCAGCAGTTCGGTATTGCTGATCATCTCCTGAAAAATGTCCGAATCCATATAGGCAGACATCATCGCATTTCCGGTCAGCTTCTGAAAGAGCGTACCGGGATTGACCTGGAGGATCTCCTCGCTGGTATCTGCGGCATAGATCCGTGGTTTGACACCGTACAGATATTTGATGTCGTTGACGGTGTGACCGATCTCATCATAATTGGTTTCCAGATACCGCTTGAACGCGCCAAGATCATTGCTGCCGATCTGCGAAAACATCTCTGAGATCATGGGCTGTTCTTCGACGGTGTTTTCCGTCACATCTCCTGTCCCCATCATCGCCGCACCGAATCCCATCATCATGGAAGTCATATCCGCAGTCTCCGCCTGCAGGGTCAGGGGATAATTGGAAAGGGTGTCTGCCTGGATCTTGTCGATGTAATTCTGAAAGCCGGTGGACAGGGACATGATCAGCGCAATGCCGATGATGCCGATGGAGCCGGCAAAAGCAGTCAGCAGCGTTCTGGCCTTTTTCGTCCAGAGGTTGTTGAAGCTCAATGACAAAGCCGTCAGGAAAGACATGGATGCCTTTCCCATATTCTTATGCTCCGGAGGAGTCAGGATTGCAGCATCCAGAACAAAGGGATTCGTATCCCCAATGATCCTGCCATCCTTAACACGGACAATGCGGTTGGCATATTCCTCTGCAAGTTCCGGATTGTGGGTAACCATGACCACCAGACGGTTCTGGGAGACCTTCTTCAGCAGTTCCATGACCTGAACGCTGGTCTCGGAATCCAGTGCGCCGGTAGGCTCGTCTGCCAGCAGAATATCCGGATCGTTAACCAGGGCCCGGGCGATCGCCACGCGCTGCATCTGTCCGCCAGACATCTGATTGGGCCGCTTGTGAAGCTGATTGCCCAGGCCCACATCTTCCAGCGCTTTCGCAGCACGCCTGCGCCGTTCTGAGGGAGAGATGCCGGAAATCGTCAGCGCCAGCTCCACATTGGCCAGGACAGACTGATGGGGGATCAGATTGTAGCTCTGGAACACAAAACCAATGGTGTGATTGCGGTAGGAGTCCCAGTCCCGGTCTGTGTATTTCTTTGTGGAAATTCCGTTGATCACCAGATCGCCGCTGTCGTAGCGGTCCAGACCTCCGATGACATTGAGCAGCGTGGTCTTTCCGGAGCCGCTGGGACCCAGAATCGCAACAAATTCATTATCCCGCAGATTCAGACTGACACCGTCAAGGGCCGTCTGGACCAGCTCTCCTGTTACATATTTCTTTCTGATTTCCTTGATCTGAAGCATCACATTCCCTCTTCCTGATTGCCGGTTATTCAAACATCTGCAACTGTATTCTTACTAAAAATACTGTAGCACGCAAATATGAACAAATCAAGCAAACAGCCGGTGTATGGTTGCAAATCCGGCGGGATAATGATACAATAATTGAAACTATTTCATGGAGGAACCATTCTATGGACAGAATCTTCGCAAAACTCCTGTACGAACTGGAAAAGAAGCACGACACCATTCTGGTCACGATCATCGCTGACCGGGGTTCCGCTCCCAGAGGTGCCGGGTCTCAGATGCTTGTTGGTGAAAACGGCCGGATCATCGGCACCATCGGCGGCGGTGCCGTGGAGGCCCGGTCTGAGCAGATCGCCCTGGAGCAGCTCAGCAAAAAAGAATCCCGCTGCTATGAATTCCAGCTGCATACCAATGCCAAAGAGGACATCGGTATGGTCTGCGGCGGTGACGTGAATGTGCTGTTTCAGTATATTTCCGGCGGCAGCATCATCTGGACGGAAATCGCCGGCGCTCTTATGGACCGGGTTGCAAACCGTCAGTCCGGCTGGCTTGCCCTGAAAACCGACGGCAGCGCACCTTCCCTTCTGGACAGCGAAGGCAACGCCATTCTCGGCTCCGGTGTCCCCGGCACCGTCACCCATAAGGTCTGGCTACCCGATCAGAATACCGCCTCCTTCTGTCTGCCGCTGCCCATCGGCGAGCGGGCCTTCCTCTTCGGCGGTGGCCACTGCTCCCAGGCTCTGGCCCCTCTGCTGACCACCGTCGGCTTCCGGGTCACTGTCTTTGACAACCGGGAAGAATATGCCAACCGGAACAATTTCCCCAATGTGGAAAATCTGATCGTCGGCGACTACACCAGACTCTCTGACTATCTGACCCCCACCGCAGAGGATTATGCCGTGGTCATGACCAACGGACACAGCTTCGATTTTGAAGTCCAGGATCAGCTGCTCAGAGGTCCCATGGCCTATGTGGGTGTCATCGGATCCCGCTCCAAGAAGGCAGCGGTCAACAAGCGTCTGCTGGAGCGCGGTGTCACCGAGGAGGCAATCAACTCCGTCCACTCCCCCATCGGCATCAGCATCAAGGCCGTGACCCCCGAAGAGATCGCCGTCAGCATCGCCGGCGAAATGATCCTTGTTCGGGCACAGCGCCGGGAGATGACCGGTGAGACCGCAAAGGGCTGTCCCATGCGCTGATCGGAGCAGATATGACAAACATCATTGAGATCACCGACTTTTCCCAGCCGGAGCTGGATATCTACGCCCGCTTGACGGAATCCCAGCTGAGAAACCGAAAAGAACCGGAAAAGGGTCTTTTCATTGCCGAAAGCCCCAAAGTCATCCGCCGGGCGCTGGACGCAGGGTTTGAGCCCGTATCCTTCCTTATGGAACGCAGGCACATCGACGGACAGGCCCGGGAGGTTCTGGAGCGCTGTAAAGGTGTGCCCGTTTATACCGCCGACCGGGACATCCTGGAAAAGCTCACCGGATATCAGCTGACCCGGGGGGTGCTCTGCGCCATGCGCCGCAGAAAGCTGCCCACCGTGGAGGAAGTCTGCAGCAGCGCCCGAAGAGTGGCCGTGCTGGAAGGCATCGTGGATGCCACCAATGTGGGAGCCATCTTCCGCTCCGCAGCAGCGCTGCATATGGACGCAGTGCTGATCACCCCCACCTGCTGCGATCCTTTGATCCGCCGTGCAGCACGGGTCAGCATGGGTACTGTGTTTCAGATTCCCTGGACCGTCATCGGAGATTCCCCTGCCGACTGGCCGCAGCCCGGCATCCGCAAGCTGCAGGATCTGGGCTTCAAAACCGCCGCCATGGCTCTCAGCAATGAATCCGTCCCCATTGATGATCCCCGGCTGGGTGCGGAAAACAAACTGGCCATCGTACTTGGAACCGAGGGAGACGGTCTTTCTGAAAGCACCATTGCAGACTGCGACTACACCGTACTAATCCCCATGTCCCATGAGGTGGATTCGCTGAACGTGGCAGCAGCCAGTGCCGTAGCCTTCTGGCAGCTGAAAGCAAGATAATGCGCCTGTCTTCGCCAGATGAATATTCCCGGAATTGTTAAGCCCAGCTGCAAATGCAGCTGGGCTTTCATCTTTGCTCAAACCACACGGCAATTCGCCGCGCATGGAAGTATATAGTTGAGACTGTTCATTCAGATTCATTCGGCTCTTACATTTTTATCACGGCATCCAGGCAGAGCGTCAGCGCATATTCGTAAGCCTTGCCGCCCCAATTCCGCATATCGTACTTTTCCACATCTGCAAGGCTGTCGGCAGTGTAGAGAATCATGCCCCACACTGCATTTCTGAAAGAAGCGCAGGCGGCAAGTGCAGAACACTCCATTTCAACGACCGAACATCCCTCGCTCCTGCGATATGCAACCTTCTCTTTTGTTTCGCGGAAGAAACCATCGGTCGACCATGTGATAACCTCCTGGTATTTCATACCGTGTTCGAGGATGGTTTCTTCAATGGCTTTTCTCGCCTCTTCGCTGATTTCAATAAAACGTGAAGGCGGAGCATAGTGATAGGATGTTCCTTCGTCACGCAATGCTCTGCACGGTATCAGAAATGTACCTTCTGGAAATTTCTCGAGTACCCCGCAGCTTCCAGCTGAGATAATCTCACGAACACCATAAGCAATTAACCAGTCAAGAATCTGCGCCGCAGCTGCCGCGCCTACAGGAGCCTGGCAGAGCACAATCTCCTCTCCCATATACTTCGTAATATAGATAGGATAGTGCTTTGTCGCGCTCACAAAGAGCGATACCTGCCGTGTATCGGTCCGGCTCGCATACTCATCGATAAACGAACCGAGAAATGCGAATACGCATTTCCTTGGGAGCATCAAATCAAGGTTTTCATGGTTCGGATTGAGAACCGCTGTCTGTTCGGTATCAAACTCCAATATCGGTATTGCGTTTTTAATAATACTCATGCGTGCCTCCTATCGGATGTATGCCGTCCAACAATCATCGTGTCGGATTTATGTGTTTTCGTCCCGGAATTTTTGAATCCGCTTCAGGAAAGCAGTACCATACCATGCAGCCTTGATCTCGCCGACACCGGAGACTTTCCGGAACTCGGTCATGTTTTTCGGCTGCTTTCTGGCCATATCCATCAGAGTTGCGTTGGAGAAGATCACATAAGCAGGCACACCTGCCTCCTTTGCAAGTTCTCCCCGAAGGTCTTTCAGCACATCCAGCAGCTCCGTCTCCTGACCGGAGAGCTTCTGCGCTGCGGCGGGAAGTTTTTCCTTCGGCTCCTTGCGGACCAGGATCTGAACCTGTTTGCCGTGATAGAGGACCTGACCGGCATTGGCCGTCAGGCGTACCGTCTGGTCTTCCTGATCTGTCAGCAGATATCCATCCATTTCCAGATGGTCTGACAGCATTCGGATCTCAGAACTACCGGTATGCTTCATCAGACCATAGGTGGTCAGTTCCTGCAATCCCTTCTCCAGCACACGCTTGTCCCGGCTGCCCTGGAGCGTCCGGATGATCAGCGTCATGCCCACATCGTATCCCAGTCTGTCCCGAATCCGCTTGACGCAGGAGAGGATCATCTGAGCCTCCCGGGTAATATCCCGGGCCTCAAAGTCCCCCCGGCATGTGCCGCAGCTTCCGCAGATCTCCGGGTGCTTCTGGCCGAAGTACTCCAGAATATAACCGCGCAGGCAATGGCTGGTCTTGCAGTAGCCTGTCATGGCCTCCAGACGGGCCATATCCTGCTGGCGGACAATCTCCTGCTGCTGGGGATCCAGTTCCTCATTGTCCGAGGAATTGTTGATCAGAAATCGTGCAGTATGGACATCGCCGTTGCTGAACAGCAGCACACAGTCCGCATCGCTGCCATCCCGTCCGGCTCTTCCGGCTTCCTGATAATATGCTTCTATGCTCTTTGGCATATTATAGTGGATAACAAAGCTGACATTGGATTTGTCGATTCCCATGCCGAAGGCATTGGTTGCCACCATCACCGTTTTGCGGTCATAGAGGAAATCCTCCTGATTGGCGCTGCGCTCCTCTTCCGTCAGTCCCGCGTGATAGCGGGTGGCGACATATCCATTGTCCTGCAGCAGCTCACAGACGCTCTCTACCTTTTTTCGGGTGGCGCAGTAGACAATTCCGCTTTTGCGCTTTCTTCCTGCCAGAAGCCGCAGAAGTTCATCATCCTTCTTTTCCGGTCGGATGACCTCGAAAAACAGATTTGGTCTGTCAAAGCCGGTGACCTTGCGCACCGGATCCTGAAGCCGCAGGATTCGCTCCACATCCTCCCGGACCTGTTTTGTGGCTGTGGCGGTGTAAGCACCCACCACCGGTCTGACCGGCAGGCTGTCAATGAAATTCAGGATCCGCAGATAGCTGGGACGGAAATCCTGTCCCCACTGGGAAATGCAGTGGGCCTCATCCACAGCCACGAAGGAAATGGGAATACGCTCCGCAATGGAGCCGAATCCACCGTAGTCCAGCCGTTCCGGAGCCACATAAACGATCTTATACTGCCCTGCCAGCAGATTGCGGTATACCGCCTGCATCTGGGCACCGTTGAGGGTACTGTTAATATAGGCGGCAGGAACACCGGCGGTTTTCAGCGCCAGCACCTGATCGCGCATCAGCGAAATCAGCGGAGAGATCACCAGCGTGATTCCCGGAAGCTTGAGGGCCGGAATCTGATAGCACATACTCTTACCGCCACCTGTGGGCATGATGCCGAACACATCCCGGCCTGCCAGTACACCGTCGATCAGCTCCTCCTGACCGGGGCGGAACCGGGAATAGCCGAAAAACCGCTCGAGTAACTGTCTCTTATCCATTGGTTCACCATTCTTGTCACAATTTCGAACCATTATCGCATATTTCCCAACAAAATGCAAGACATATCAAAACCCGGATGCCGAAGCATCCGGGTTTTATTTCAAATTGATTCAGGAAAGCATCGCGCGGTCATTGGCAAATTCCTTGCCGCTGGCCTGTGCAAACATATTCAGCAGGTCCTGAACCGTCAGCTTCTTCTTCTCCTCACCCTCCACATCGACCACAACATGACCGTCATACATCATGATCAGACGGTTGCCGTGAGCAATGGCATCATTCATATTATGGGTGATCATCAGGGTAGTCAGCTTGTTCTCTGTGACGATGCGGTCCGTCAGCTCCAGAACCTTGGCAGCAGTCTTGGGATCCAGCGCCGCAGTATGCTCATCGAGCATCAGCAGCTTGGGCCGCCTCAGCGTCGCCATCAGCAAAGTAACTGCCTGACGCTGGCCGCCTGACAGCAGACCGACCTTGGTGCTCAGACGATCCTCCAGGCCCAGGTCCAGCGTTGCCAGGAGTTTTTTGTACTCCTCCCGTTCCGCCTTTCGGACACCCCAGATCAGCTTGCGCTTGGTGCCGCGGCGGGCAGCGATGGCAAGGTTTTCAGCGATCTCCATGTCGGGAGCGGTGCCCTTCATGGGGTCCTGGAATACGCGGCCAAGGAATTGGGCGCGCTTGTGCTCCGGCATATTGGTCACGTCCACACCATCGATCTCAATGGTGCCGCAATCAGGCTTCCAGACACCGGCAATTGCGTTCTGCAAGGTAGACTTGCCCGCGCCGTTGCCGCCGATGACGGTGACGAAATCTCCGTCCTTCAGATGCAGGTTCAATCCCTCCAGAGCGGTCTTCTCGTTGATGGTACCGGCATTGAAGGTCTTCTTCAAATTGGTGATCTTAAGCATTGGCGTCCCCTCCTGTATTGTGATTGGAAGAGACCGCTGATGGACGCAGATCCTTCGGTTTGGTGAAGTACTGTTCCTTCAGATATGGGATCGCAAGAAACAGCGCAACAATGATGGCGGAGAGCATCTTCAGATAGTCCGTCTTCATGCCCAGCAGGATCACAAAGTTGTAGACGATGTAGTACACAATACCGCCGCAAACAACACCGATCAGACTGACCACAAAATTCGGCTTGATCTTCAGAGACACGGACAGGCCGATGAAGATGGCAGCAAGGCCGATAACGATGGCGCCCTTGCCGTCATTGATGTTGGCGGAGCCCTTGTACTGAGCCAGCAGCGCACCGGCCAGGGCAACGATGCCGTTGGCGATTGCCAGACCCAGGACCTTGTTAAAATTGACATTGACACCCTGGGCGCGGCTCATATCCGGATTGTCACCGGTGGATTTCAGGGTCAGACCCACTTCAGTATAGAAGAACAGCCACAGCACCACAATCGTCCCTGCCACGATCATTCCGGCAGAAATGATGGATCTGGTTCTGTCGCTCATATTCACCAGCAACTCCAGAGACCGGGAATCAATGGCAACCAGAGCCTTGCCGCCCAGTATCGCCAGATTGATGGAATACAGCATCAGCTGGGTCAGAATACCCGCCAGAATGGAGGGAATCCCCAGAGCGGTATGGAGAAGTCCCGTGACGATGCCCGTCAGGGCGCCTGCGGCGAACGCAATGATCAGGCTGAGCCAGGCAGGAACGCCCAGCCCCAGCAGCACGGCACATACACACGCGCCGGTACAGATGGAGCCGTCAACAGTCAGGTCGGCAATGTCGAGAATTTTGTAGGAGATGTAGACGCCGATCGCCATCAATCCCCATATAAGGCCCTCAGCTATCGCACCGGGCAACGCATATAAGAAAGCCATGTTTTACCTCAATCGTTTTTTGAATTATCAGGTTTCGGGAACCTCGATGCCCAGCTGTGCGCACAGCTCCTCGTTGTAAACGACAGTGGGAGCCAGAGTCGCGATCTCGATGTCAGCGGGAGACTTGCCCTCCAGCAGGATCTGGGCAGCCTGCTTACCGGTCTCGTAGCCCAGGTCATAGTAGCTGATGGACAGAGAAGCGTAGCAGATGGCGCCGCCGTAGCTGGTGTAGACGGGGATGTTCATGTCGGTGCAGATGGAGCCGACGATGGTGTCGTTGGCAGCAACGGTATTGTCGGAGGGGATGTAGACAGCCTTAACATTGCTTGCCATGGAAGTAGTCACGGTCTGCAGTTCGGTGGTCTCGGAGAAGGTGTAGGCCTCGACCACGATGCCCTTTTCCTCGAACAGAGCCTTGACAGCCTCATACTGAATCAGGGAGTTGGACTCGTTGGTGCAGTACAGAACGCCGACGACGTCGCCTTCCACCAGGCCCAGGGTGTCGATCATCATCTGAGCCTGCTCGGCGAAGGGGACAGCATCAGAGGTGCCGGAAACGTTGGCAGGGATACCGGCGGCATAGTTGCTCTCATAGTCGGTGACAGAGGTGCCCAGGATGGGGATCTCGGTGGTTGCGTTGGAAGCAGCCAGCAGAGCGGGGGTGGCATTGGCCATGATCAGGTCGACCTGCTTTGCGGTGAAGGTATTGATGACGGTGGGGCACAGAGTGGCGTCACCGGCGACCTGGGTATCGATATTAACAGTTGCGCCCGCGGCGGCCATTGCTTCTTTCAGAGCATCGGTAAAGCCCCGAGTCGCCTGGTCCAGGGACTCATGCTCCATCAGCTGGCAGACACCAACATTGTAGGTCTTGCCGGTAACTTCGGTAGGAACATCATTGGAAGCGGCGTCATTTGCGGGAGCTTCAGTGCTGGGGGTCTCAGCGCTGCCGCAGGCGGCGAAGGAACAGCACAGGCAGGCAATCATCAGGACAGCCAGGATCACGGACAGAATCTTTTTCATTTTGTTTTCCTCCAAATAGCTAGTGTTTATTTAACATCCCTTTTCAGGGCAATTAAATACAAATATATAACGCCCCTGTATTGCTACAGGGGCGCTGTGACACGCGGTACCACTCTGCTTTGCAGGGACTTTGCAGTCCATGCCTTACAGACTCGCAGCCCGCAGCGTGGTAAAAAATCGTCCCTGTTTTCAAACAGGGACGATCATAAATCGCGGTACCACTCTGCTTTGAATCGGCATTCCGGCCGAAACCTCATTAGGCTTGTAAAGTCTAAAGCGATATAACGGTCGCACCCGTTACGCCTACTGAACAGTTCAGCGCACAGCTCGCAGAATGAACTTCACACAAAGATCCGCTGCTGCCTCGCACCCACCGGCAGCTCTCTGAAGCTTTTCTATGGCTACTCTTTCTGCTCAAACGCTTTTTTCTTTATCAAATTCTGGAGTTATGGTATCAGAATTTCGTCCTTCTGTCAAGCATTTTTGTCCGTTTCCGGAAATATTCACATATGCTTCCGGATTATGCATCGCTGCGTCGCCGGACCCTGCGGACTACCGCCCTGACAACAAAAACAGCCAGAATGATCAGTACGATCACGACCGCAAGGATGATATAGGTAAACTGATTCGCACCGCGCAGCAGAGCGATGGGATTCAGGCTGGAATAGACCATCTTGCGGCCGTCAGGACCGGCGTACCGGGCATCCATCTCGCCGCCCATCTGCTGCAGATAAGATGCAATGGCATACCACTCCTTCACGGGAATACCGGCATCATCCCGGACCACAAAGTTTACAAGCTCCTTCACCGCAATGGGATTGCCCTCGGCATCCCGGGGCGTGATGGACAGAAGACCCATGGAAGTTTCCTCGACGCTGCCAAGCATCTGACCCATGTACATGCCGCAGACCACCCGGTACATCGCGTCGTCCTGAATGGTCTCCAGTGCTCCGTTATCACGGCGGAGCATGACATAATCCACCTTGTTGAAGATCATGCGGCTGGTATTGAAGGAATACTCCACACCGGAATAGAACAGCTGCGCCGAGTGCATCAGCGGATATACGGAAGCGTCCACTTCCAGCGCATTTTTCAGGTCCGCTCCGGTAAGATAAATGGCGATCAGTTCGCCTTCCGTTCCAACGCCCAGAGATGCGGCATTGAATACATCGGATACTGTCACCTCACCCATGGGAATGCTCTCACGGATGACGCCCGAAGCAGTCAGCGCCACGTCCACGCGTTCCCCGGTGGCACGCTCCACGGCCCATCGGTAGGAATCGGAGAACACATTACCCAGGGTGGATTCGTGGGCATAGTCATAGACCGCATCCACATCGTCGAATTCATAGGAATTGACGGTGACCACCTGATCAAAGGTCAGACCGTAATCGGCCAGATAATTCTTCTCCACATCGCCCTTGAAGGACTCTGCCAGCGCCGCAATCCCCGGCTCCTCCTCCACAGTCTCATCCACGGGGATCAGCTCGTAATCCGTCAGAACCGTTTCACCGTTGGGCTTGTAATCCATCCGGACGACACCCAGGTATTTACCGTATTCACCGGCGGAAACGATCCATGTATCATTCACCTCGATGGGTTCATGAAGGGTGGTATGGGTGTGGCCGGAGACGATCAGATGAATGCCGCTGACTTTCTGCGCCAGTTCATAATCCTCGCCCTCGCCGCCTTCAGTACCACTGTGGGACAGCGCGATCACCAGAGGCTGAACACCATAGGTTTCCCAACATTCGGCTCTGGCTTCATCCACGACCCGCTGGGCCGTCTGTGCAGGGTCATCCAGGATCATACCGGAATTGGGCGCACAGTCGTCGGAGTCAAATCCAGTCAGGCCGAAGAGTACATAGTAAATCCCGCCCCGCTCCAGAATGATGTAATCCTCCACACCGTAGTTGCCCAGTGCAGACCAGACCGCTTCGGCATCTGCTCCGTAACCATCCTCCCCTGCCTCGGGGGGCAGATAATTGGCATCGACAATGGCTGGTACCGTTTCGCCGCAGTCCGCTGCCACATTCAGCATAGCGGCAAGGCCGGAAGGCAGATAGTCAAACTCGTGGTTGCCGAAAGTGGTGGCATCGAACCCCATAGCACCCATCATCCGCAGTTCAATGGCAGAAGTGGCATAGGCCGTCTGGAACAGGGAACCCATGGAAAAGTCGCCGCCGTCCACCAAAATGGCATCGGGATAAAGCGCCTTCTGCTCATTGATCAGCGTCATCAGCCGGGCATAGCCGCCGTATTCGCCGCCATCCTCGGCTCTCGAGGGCAGCAGGTGGGAATGCAGGTCATGGGTAAACAGGATCGTCGCCTGACTGGTCGGTGCATCGGCAAATGCGGGCGCACCCATGGATACCACCAACATTGCCGCCATCAGCAGCAGGATCAGTCGTCTCATGGTCGTTTTCATATTCAATCTCCTCACTCAGGGATAATATCGTCACCGCAGATCCTTGCGCAGGATATAGCGGACGGAACCATACTTCTCCAGTTTCTTTTCAATGGTGTACCCCTGCTTCAGTACATTGTTCAGACTGAAGCGGTTGTCCGGATGGATGGTACACAGCAGAATACTTCCGGCAGGGATCTGCTGCTGCGCCTGCTCCATCAGACGCTTCTGCAGGCCAAGTCCACGATAATCCGGGTGAACAGCCGCGGTATCCATCTGAACCACCCGAAGAAGCTGTTCTTCATCAAAGTTCAGATCATAGCCGTAACTATAATCCTCCAGTCCCGGAAGCAGCAGGTCAAAACCTCCGACAAGACGTTCGCCATCCTCGGCGACCCACAGCTGCATACTGCCGTCAGCCATCATCTCCCGAACCGTATCCGGAGGGTCCAGGAAGAACCATTCCTGATTCTCCATAGCATCCTTCACTTCCCGCAGAAGCCGGATATACGCCTCCGTATCTGCTAAAGTGCCTTTTCTGATTGTAATATTCATCGCGTGTCCTTTCATGGAGAGTCCCCACAACCGGATCAGGTGTGGGGACCCCATCATATCAGATATGGATCAAGTTGGAATGTGCGATACGCTCCTGGCTGTAGAGGATCACATGGTCCCCTTCCAGCAGGATCAGGTCGCCTTTGGGAACGATCATGCGTCCGTTGCGCTTGATCATAACAATAATGGTCTGACGGGAGATATCCAGATCCCGGATCCGCTGACCGTTCCAGGGACTGTGCTTGAGCAGCACCGTTTCCTTCAGGTCCACATGGATTTCATCCTTAACCGCTTCCGCGCCCAGAATGACAATATCATGTGCTCTGAGAAAAACATCTCCGCGTGGAACGATATTTTCTCTGCCGCGCCGGACCATTGCAACGATCACACCATGGGGCAGCCCCATCTCCATAATGGCCATACCAACCCATTTGTCATTTTTGCCGAGATTTACCTTGATAAACTGGATATCATCTTCCTGGGCATATTCGCTGATGCGCTTCAGGCGGGAATACTGATCGACGAAACCAGCGGAAATGATACCGGTGGGGATCGCAACCATGCCGACACCAAGAAAACTGATACCAATTCCAAAGATTTTTCCAAGGGTGGTGATGGGATAGATATCACCATACCCCACCGTAAGCAGTGTGGAAACAGCCCACCAGATACCCGAGAAGGCATTGGAAAAGACTTCCGGCTGCGCCTCGTGCTCCAGACTGTACATACAGAGGCTGGATGCAATCATCAGCACCAGAATGATAAAAACCGAAGAAACCAGCTGCTGACGCTTGCTGCTGATAACCTCCGTAATGACATTCAGAGAGTCATAGTACGCGTTGATCTGGAACAGACGGAACACGCGCACAACCCGGAACATCCGGAATACAGCCGCGCCTGCGGGGAAGAAAACAGGCAGATAATAAGGCAAGAAAGAAAGCAGGTCAATAATACCGGTAAAGGACATGACATACTTCCATATTGCACGGGATTCTGAAACGGACGGATGGACAAACCGCGCCGTCCAGACCCGAAGGAAATAGTCTACAGCGAAGAATGCCACCGTCACAGCCTCAGTCAGCAGAAGCAGCGGTCCATAATGCTCTTCCATATGGTCAAAGGTATAAAGTACCGTTACAGCGACGTTGACCAGCAGAATCATCGTGCTGGCGATGTCATACCCACGGCTGAGCCAATCGTCCGCTTTTCCCACTTCGATGATCTCTGAAACGCGCCTACGCCGCTGGAGCCACTCTTTTTTGTACTTGTTCATGTCATTCTCCGTAAATAGTAGTTAATAGTATAATTATACCAATTTCATATAGAAAAGTAAATAACACTTTGGCAGATGCCGCCGAAAAATCCCCGAAAGCATAAGCTTTCGGGGACTGAATCATTTTACAGCAAAGAAACTGTACAAGCCATACACAAACAGCACCATCACGATAGCAGGCAGAACATAGGTCATATAAGGACGCATCCACCGGGCGACCTTCAGGCCGGTGCCTTCATTGGCCTCAGACATAAACTTCTCCCATCCCCAGCCGTAGCGGGTGACACAGAAGATGATGAAGATCAGAGAACCCAACGGCAGCAGCAGATTGCTGACAATAAAGTCCTCGCTGTCCAGAATGTCATGTCCGGCAATGGGTCGGATCCCGCTCCAGACGTTATAACCCAAAACACAGGGCAAGCTCAGCAGGAAAATGGCAATACAGCAAACCACACAGGTCTTCTTCCGGCTCCAACCGGTCAGCTCACTGACGCAGGAGACGATGTTCTCGAATACGGCCAGCACCGTGGAGTAGGCGGCAAAGGTCATGAACACGAAGAACAGGCTGCCCCAAAAGCGGCCCATGGGAATATGGTTGAACACATTGGGCAGTGTCATGAAGATCAGTGCGGGACCGCTGTTCACGTCCACACCATAGGCAAAACAGGCAGGGAAAATGATCAGGCCGGAGCACAGTGCAACGGCAGTATCCAGAATGCAGACCCGGACAGATTCGCCCATCAGGGAATGCTCCTTGCCGATATAGCTGCCGAAGATGGCCATTGCGCCAATGCCAAGGCTCAGGGTAAAGAAAGACTGGTTCATAGCACCCACGATGGTACTGCCGATACCTACATCCACCATCCGCTTCAGATCCGGGATCAGATAGAACTTCAGACCCTCGGAACCGCCCTCCAGGAAAATGCTGTTTCCGGCCAGAATCACCATCAGGATGATCAGTGCCAGCATCATGTACTTGGTAACCCGCTCCAGGCCCTTCTGAACACCCAGAGAGATGATCATGAAACCGGAAATTACAACAGCACCCATATAACAGGTCATTTTCACAGGATCATCCAGCATCGCAAAGAACATGGCATTCACCTCTTCGGTGCCCAGACCGACAAACTTGCCGGCAGCCATATCCACGAAATACTGCAGCATCCAGCCGGCAACTGTGGTATAGAACATCATCAGAACCAGATTGCCCAGCAGGCAGACATAACCATGCCAGCCCCACCTGGAGCCGGGTTTCAGTTCCTGATACATTTTCAGGGGACTCTTCTGAGCCGCACGGCCCATGGCGAACTCCATCGTCAGAACAGGCACACCCAGAATCATCAGGAAAATCAGATACATTACAACAAACGCACCGCCGCCGTACTGACCCACCATCCAGGGGAACTTCCAGACGTTGCCGATGCCAATTGCGCAGCCGGCGCTGAGCAGAATAAAACCCAGACGGCTGGCAAGGTGTTCTCTTTGCATAAAAAACCCTCCAATAAGGCAAATTTCTGGTTTATTATACAAAACCATGAATATAATGTCAATTGTAAAAGGCACATTTCATGCATATTTTTTCAAGTAAAAAGCGGCATCCCGCAGGATGCCGCTTTGAAATTTGCAATATCTGATGCAATCAGGGAATAATTACTGCATAAAGGTGCCGGCAATCATTTCCTCGATATATGCCAGATACTTGTCCTTGATCTCCTGAGGAACCAGATCGTTCAGAGCACCGGTGGACAGAACGCCATTTTCCAGGTTGCCGTACAGGACCTCACCACCGAAGGTGCCGTCCTCAACAGCGCGGAAGGACAGCTCAATCAGAGAGGAGTTGTCGGTAACCTGAGAGCCGATGATGCACTCGTTCTGGCCCAGGTAGTCAGCAGGCTGTGCGATGTCGAAAACCTTGATGGAACCGGCAGCCTTGTTCTTCTCGTCGATGGCCTGACGTGCGCCGGAGTCAATGGCAGAAGCGTCGCCGAAGAAGACGTCAGCGCCCTGCTCCATCATAGCGTTGGCGAACTCAATACCCTTGGCGGAGTCATCATAGGAGTTTGCATAAACAGCATCCAGAGCAGTGATGGACTTGCCTTCCTTCTCGCCGACGTACTTGGCAGCCTCAACGAAGCCCTCGTACTTGGCCAGGGTGGTGGTCAGCTCCATGCCGCCGATGAAAGCGACAGTACCGGTCTCGGTCATCAGACCTGCCAGTGCGCCGGCAATCCAGCCGATCTGCTGGCCGTTGGGCAGCAGAGAGGTGACGTTGCCGTTAACGGCAGCAGCGGGGGTGTCCTCGCCGCCGTTCAGCTGTGCGAAAGCAACATCGGGATACTCAGCAGCAACCTGCAGAACAGCATCGGTGTACTCGCCGCCGGGAGCATAGATCAGATCGAAGCCTTCGTTGCAGTAAGCGACCATGGCATCATAGTAGCCGTCCTGAGCCAGGTTATCGGTGTAAGCCATTTCCCAGTTCTCGTTTCTTTCAACAGCAGCGACCAGCTCGCTGTAGCAAGCGGTGCCCCAGCCGCCATCAGAGATGGAGCAGTTCAGAATGAATGCGACCTTGTAGGTCTTGCCTTCGGCATTGTTGTCAGCAGCAGCCTCGCCCTCGCCGCCGCAGGCAGCCAGACCGAAAACCATAACAACAGCCAGCAGCAGTGCGATGATTTTTTTCATTGGTATTTCCTCCTAATTTTAATTAAACCGGTCATCCGGTTATTTACACTTAGCGCTCTTCCTTACGGTAGGGCAGGCCGTTGGCCTTGGGACCTGCCTTCTTGGAGCCGATGATTGCCAGAACAACAACGGTAGCCAGATAAGGGATCATCTGGAAGAACTGGTAGGGCACGCCCAGACTGCTGACCTGCAGACGGATCTGCAGTGCATCACACAGACCGAAGAACAGGCAGGCGCCCATGACACCGGTACCGTTCCAACGACCAAAGATAACAGCAGCCAGAGCAATGAAACCACGGCCGGAAACGATGCCCTCGGTATAGGTGGTGGAGTAGCAGGTGGTCAGGTAAGCACCGCCGATACCAGCCAGAGCGCCGCAGATGACACACGACAGGTACTTGATGCCGATAACATTGATGCCCAGAGTAGCAGCAGCCTTGGGATGCTCGCCAACGGACTTGAAGTTCAGACCGGACTTGGTCTTGCGGAAGTAGATGTTTGTAAACAGAACCAGAGCAAAGGCCAGGTAAACCATGGGAGTCTGATTGAACAGCAGATCACCCAGGAAGGGGATGTCCTTCAGAACAGGGATGGCCACACCCTTCATCAGCTCAATCTGGTTCAGACCGCCGCCGGTGCCAAAGGAGACACGATAGATGAAAGATGCCAGCGCAGGAGCCAGCAGGTTGATCGCCATGCCGTAGACGGTATGGTTAGCACACAGGCTGACAGTTGCGTAAGCGTAGATGAGGTTAACCAGGATACCGGCAACAGCACCAGCCAGGATACCGGCCCAGGTGTTTCCGGTGTAGAAGGTCAGCATAAAGCCGGCCAGGGCGCCGACAGCGGCAAGACCCTCCAGACCGATGTTGACCATGCCAGCACGCTCGGACCAGAGCTCAGCCATTGCGATCAGCAGCAGGGGGACCGCCATACGGACAGCGGCAAGAACAATACTGGAAATTACGTCCATACTCATATGTTACTTACCCTCCTTTGCATTCTTATGGAAAAGACGAAGACGCAGTGCTTCGAACTCGGGCAGCTTCGTCAGTGCCAGACCGGCAACAGAGAAGACAATGACCAGAGCCTGGATGATATCGGAGACGCTGGTGGGAACGCCGGTAGCAACCTGCATGGAGGTGGAACCGACACGCAGTGCGGCGAAGAAGATGGCGACAATCACAGTTGCGATGGGATGCAGCTGGCCGATCAGGGCCATTGCAACACCGTCAAAACCGTAGCCGTTGCCGTAACCGTTGATCAGACGGTACTGAGTACCCAGCAGGTCGGCAGCGCCGCCCATGCCGGCGATGGCGCCGGAGATGATGAAGCTGAGCAGGATGTAACGCTTGACAGGGAAACCGTTGAAGCGGCTGGCGGTCATATTCAGACCAACGGCGCGCAGCTTGAAGCCGGAAGAGGTCCAGTACAGGCAGTAGTACATGACCAGACCCACGACGACAGCCAGAATGAAGGACCAGGTAAAGCGCATGCTGGGAATGACCTTGCTGAGCATCAGGGAGGTGTCAACAGCGGGAGTCTGAGGCATATTGGTGTCACGGATCCAGCTGGTGTAGATAACGCCCATAAACAGCGTAGCTACATAGTTGAGCATGATGGAGATGATCATCTCGTTCAGGCCGCGGGTAATCTTCAGAATACCGGGGATCATGCCCCAGATACCGCCTGCGATGGCGCCGACCAGAATGCAGACAATAATGCCCACGATACCGGTGAGCTTCAGGCAGTGGACCACCACGAAGCCCATGGTGGCGCCGAAGAGGAACTGGCCCTCGCCGCCCAGGTTGTAGACGCCGCACTTATAGGCAAAGCAGGCGCACAGAGCGGTGAAGATCAGAGGAGTTGCTTTGTTCAGGGTGGTACCGATGGCAGCAGTGGTGCCGAACGCGCCCTTAAACAGGGAGGCCATAGCCTTGCCGGGGTTTGCGCCCAGGGCGACCATGATGATCGCACCGATCAGGAAGGCCAGCAGCACGGAAAGCACGGGAACCAGGAAGCTGGTCAGGGATTTCTTCAGTTTTTCCATTTTATTGCTACCTCCTTACTTACCGGTCATTGCCAGGCTGATTTCCTGGATGGGGGGATTCTTGCCGGAGAACTCGCCCATAAACTGGCCCTCGAAGATGACCAGGATACGGTCGGACATTTCCAGAACTTCGTCGAAGTCCGCACTGATCAGCAGGATACCGACGCCACGCTCACGGGCCGCAATCATCTGATCGTGGACAAAACGGGTCGCACCGATGTCCAGACCGCGGGTGGGATGGACCACGACCAGCAGGTCGGGCTCGGACTCGATCTCACGGGCCAGGATAACCTTCTGCTGGTTGCCGCCGGAGAGGCTGCGGACAGCCTGATCGATGGAAGTGCAGCGGATATCGTACTTCTGCACCAGCTCCTCGGCGTAGGAATTGATGTCTTTCTTCTTCAGGAACAGACCCTTGCCGTGGCTGAACTGATCGGTCTCGGTGGACTTCAGAACCAGGTTGTCAGCAATGGACATATCGCCGATCAGGCCCTGCAGGTTGCGGTCTTCGGGAACGTGGGCAACACCGCTTTCGATGAAGTCGAAGGGGTCAAAGGTGGAAACCTTGGAGCCTGCCAGGTGGACATGGCCCTTCTCAGGTCCGATGACGCCGGTGATCAGCTGCGCCAGCTGCGTCTGACCGTTGCCGTCGACGCCGGCGATGCCGACGATCTCACCGGGACGGATCTCCATGGAGACACCAGCCAGGCCGTTGTGCTTGTTGGTCTCGTTGTAGCGGACGTCCTCCAGCTTTACAACAGGCTCCCCGGAGACTTCCTTCTTCTCATACTGGGACTTGGTCAGCTCGCGGCCGATCATCAGGTTGGCCAGCTTCTGGCCGTCGGTCTCGGAGCAGTTAACGGTGGTGATCACTTCGCCCGCGCGCAGGATGGTGATGCGGTCGGAGATGTGCAGGACCTCACGCATCTTGTGGCTGATGAAGATGACACTCTTGCCTTCGCTCTTGAGCTTGTTCATGATGGCGAACAGGCCCTCAACCTCGATGTCAGTCAGAGCGGCGGTGGGCTCGTCCAGGATCAGCAGCTCAGCGCCGTGATACAGCGCCTTCAGAATCTCGACACGCTGCTGTGCGCCGACGGAGATCTCAGTGATCTTGGCGTCCAGCTCCACATCCAGACCATAGCGCTCGGACAACTCCAGGATTTCTTTTCTGCGGGCAGCGCGGTTGATAAAGATACCCTTGGACCGCTTGTCACCCAGGATGATGTTGTCAAAAACAGTCTGTGCTTCGACCAGCATGAAGTGCTGGTGAACCATGCCGATGCCAAGCTTGACAGCCTGGCCGGGAGAATCGATCCGCTCTTCCTTGCCGTTGAGGTAGATCTTACCCTCAGTAGGCTGGTAGAGACCGATCAGGATGTTCATAAGCGTGGATTTACCCGCGCCGTTCTCACCCAGCAGCGTCAGGACTTCACCGCGGTAAACCGTCAGGTTCACGTCCTTATTGGCGTAGAAATTGCCGAATCGCTTGCTGATGTGTTCCATCCGCATTAATTCTTCCAATGAAATACCCTCCTTTTATTTTGTACCTGCTGCCTTCTCGGTCAGCATAATATTTTTTCGTTCCTGCAGTCCATAGACTGCGCCTTCCGCCCAGGAATACTGCTGCATGAAGGCTCCCTGGAATTTGAGGCAGGCTTCCATACTGCCAGCCAGGAATTCCTGATAATCGGATTCTGCCAGTTCCACTCTGACGCGGATGCTGCCCCGTTCGCGCAGGAATAATTCCTCGGCGCCGCAGGCTTTCAGCGAATCCGTCAGTTCTTTTATGGTACGGCGGTAACCGGTGTTTTCCGGAGAATCCGCGGCATCATCGCCCCAGAGCTTTTCCACCATCTCGTGGATCGAGACGGGACGGCCGTTGCGGTAAACACACAGGGCCATCAGTTCCTTGGCTTTTCCGGAACGGAAACGTACCGGCTTGCCGTCGGCTTCCATGTCAAACAAGCCGAAGGTATGAAACCGGTAGCGTTTTTTCTGGCGCTGCCGGAACAGCTTGGCCCGCTCCAGAACGTCGATGATATCCTCCCTGTCGAAGGGTTTGAATATCACATAATCCGCCTTCATTTTCAGTGCATCAACCGCGAATTTGGGATGCGCCGTTGCAAAGACAATGATAATATCCGAGCGCAGCTGACGCAGCCGTCGCGCAAGCTCGATGCCGTTCATGCCGGGCATATCAATATCCAGCACCGCAAAATCCACCACATGCTCCTGGGCATAGGCAATCGCAGCCAGGGGATCTGTAAATTTTCCGACGATTTCAAAGTCCGTCATATCCGCACATTTCAGCTCAAACAGCTGCAGATCGAGGATCATATCATCAACCAGAATGGTCTTCACTTCATCCACCCCTCTCATTTTACAGTATATCAAAGAAAGCGTACGAGAACCGTACGCTTTCCGTGCTTTATTCATATTTTTGTAAAATTTTATTGTAATGCAGGGAAATTCTGGTTCCCTGTCCCACCGCGCTCTCAATCTGCATGCCGCAGCCGGAGAATTGATCGATCCTTTTGCGGACATTGGGCAGACCCACAGACTTCTTCAGAGCCTGATCTGTCGGATCAAAACCCATGCCGTCATCGGTAACCGTGACGTGCCAGTGGGTCTCATCCTCCGTCAGCCGGACTGTAACCGTGCCGCCGCCCACCTTCGGCTTGATGCCGTGGAGGATGGCATTTTCCACAATCGGCTGAATGGTCAGCGCCGGGATCTGAAAATCCACATCCGCCACATCAAAAATGACCTTCAGCCGCTCGCCCAACTGTTCTTCGTTGATCTCCGAATATGCCCTGACAGAGCGTAACTCCTCCCGGAAGGATACCACGCCGCCTGCTGCGGTAATCGCATCCACGTTGAACCGCAGATATCGGGAAAAATCCCCCGCCATCTTATAGGCCGCATCCGGTTTGAGCACAATTAACGCCTGGAGGGAATTCAGCGTGTGATAGAAAAAGTGGGAACTTATCTGGCTCAGCAGCGTATTGGTCTTTTCCCACTCCAGCTTTTGCTGCAGCGAGCGGATGCGGCGGCGAGATTCCTCCGCTTTCATGGCACGAAGTCTGCTGGCAGAAAAAACACCATAGCCCGCCAGCACGCTCACCGCAATGCTGCCCAGAAGAATCAGCCAGATGGAGGGCCGCTGGTACCAGGCCAGCAGCGGCGCGATCCAGATGACCCACTCTGCATTGAACATGGAAATCCTGTATTCCTGCACCGGAACATGAGTGCCGATAGGCCGCTCGGTCTCAAGGATCGTCTGCTCCTGATTGTCATCAGGGTTGATGCGCCAGACTCTGCAGGCAAATCCCTGCTCATTGACATGGTGGATCGGATTATTCTCAAAGATCACCGGATAGCTCAGGGTAATGGACACAAGGCCCCAGTATTCACGTTCCCCCTGATCATTTTCCAGGTATACCGGCAGTCTGCCGCAAATACCCATGCCGCCTTCCACCAGCTCGAAGGGGCCTGCCAGAAACAGTTCTCCCTTTTCAATGGCCGCCTGGGCCTCCAGATTACCCATACCGTCACTGTTCAGGTCCAATCCCGCCACAGGCTCATTCCCTTCCATCGGGAAAATACCGCGCACAACACCTTCCGGTGCAAACAGAAGACTGCGGACCGCTTTCTCTACCAGCAGCCGCTCTGCAATGGGTCCGAAATTCTCGAAACTGCCGTCGGTTTCGATCAAATGCGCTTCCGAAACACGGGTCTTGGACATCTGCGTCAGCAACGTCTCATAGGTCTCCGATTCCACGGTACGGGCGATGTACTCCATCTGCAGACGGTCCTCATTGTTCTGCTGAACCGTAAACACGCACATAACCAATATAAAGCAAACAAAACACAGAACCGCCGCCGTCACCGCGGCCAACATTGGTCTGTTCTGCTTTTTTTCTGCTGCCTCCATGGTTCCCACTCCTCCGGCTTTTATTTCTGCTATTATAGCGCCGAATCTGCTTTTCCTCAAGTATCTTATTTGTTCCAGTAACCCAGATGGACCTGCGCCGCCTCTTCTTCCACCTCAGGAACCGGGCCGATGACCTGGATGTTCTTCTGGCCCCGGGCAAAGACTTCTCTGCAGGGCAGATCAAAGGTGGGATTCTGCTCGTCACTTCCGGTCAGCTCCAGAAGACGCTTTTCCGTCATGCCGTATACCACACGGCCAATGTTGGCCCAGTAGATGGCGCCGGCGCACATGGCGCAGGGCTCTGCAGTGGTATACAGGGTGCATTTCCACAGGAAATCCTTTGAAAACGCGTGGGATGCTCTGGCTGCCAGAGTCGTCTCTGCATGGCCGGTGCAGATCTTTTCCGTGATCTCCACATTTCCCTGCTCCATGACGATGTTGCCCTCCCCGTCCACCAGCAGTGCACCGAAGGGGGTGTTGCCACCTGCCCGGGACTCCCGGGAGATTTCGATGCATCTTCTCAGATAATACTCGTGGGACTGATATGCCATATTCATTTCCTTCTTTCTGATGATTTCATATGAACTCTTTTGCCAACAAAAAAAGAGACTACGGGCACGGCTGTTCGTCTCAGAAACAGCGAAAACCCTATAGTCTCTTTAATGTCAGACAGACAGATATTCATTTCCTTATTTATAACACAGGCTCCCGGGAAAATCAAGAAGGAAATTACCTCGGTTTACCTGTTGCAGCGGCTATTGACAAAACAGACTCCGCATCGTATAATCCATATATTCCTACTATATTAGTAGTTATTTAAGACCGTACGCTAAGGAGAGTATGATTATGGCTAGTGTTACCGCCGTGTGCATCAGCGAACAAAAAGGAACTCCAAAGCATGAAGTTCCGCATCTTCAACTGAAGATCCATCACGGGATCATCGGCGATGCCCATGCGGGCAGCTGGCATCGCCAGGTCAGCCTTCTGGCTTCAGAAAGTGTCGAAAAAATGAAAGACACATTTCCGGACATCCCCGCCGGCGCTTTTGCCGAGAATATTCTGACAAACGGGTTGATCCTGCACACCCTTCCCGTCGGCACCAGACTCCGCATCGGTGAAGTACTTCTGGAGGTGACCCAGATCGGAAAAGAGTGCCATGCACACTGCGCCATCCGCCGCCAGGTCGGCGACTGCGTCATGCCCCGGGAGGGAATCTTCGCCATTGTTCTGGAAGAAGGTATCATCCGCCCCGGAGATCCGATCATTATCCCAGGCTGACCCGGTCAATCGCATAAAGCGGCTGCCCGATCCACAGGCAGCCGCTTTGATTATGAAAAGATCAGCGGATTTCGACGACCCTGTAGCCCATGCGCTCGACTGTGGTCTTCAGCAGATCGTCAGACACTTCAGCGCTGTAGGATACCGTTGCAGTCTTCTTTCTCAAACTTACTTTGCAGGCAACATCCTCCAGTCGGTTCAGTGCATTTTCCACCCGGATCTCACAATTCTCGCAGTGCATCCCCTCGATGACCAGGGTCTTCTCCCCCAGTTTGGGTGCAGACAGCGTTTTCCGGGAGCGGATGGTATTCCCGCCGCTTCCGCAGCATCCGCCGCTCTTAAAATGCTTCTTCACCCGAAAAATGGCAGTGACGATCAACACGAGTACAATACCGACAATGATATAATTCTCCATCAAAACAGTTCCTTTCGCAGAAAAGTTAGCCTATGCTAACGCCCCTGTAAGAATTTACCGCCCGGAGGCGGTGTCATTACCTGATTATTGTAACATCGGATCTGCCGGATGTCAACAGGCCCCTTCACAGAAGGGGCCTGTTGACATCGTGAATCTCCGGTATTACTGCTTTTTCGCGCTGTCAATGCTCTTGCCAAATACCACAAAGCGGTCGTAAAGATACTCCGTAACGAAATTGACGATCATCGTGACCGTCAGCACCAGATACTCATTCCAGCCAAACTGAGGGCCGGTCAGCACCGCGGTCCACCAGGTGGACAAGGGGGTAAACACCAGATAAAACAGTGCAACCAGCGCCATCGCCACAGGTACATTATTGGCTGAACAGAATGTAAATTTACGGTTCAGCGTAAAGTTCCATACCACTGACAGAATGAGAGATACCAGGTAGGACAGCCAATGCAGCAGATGCAGCAGTTCCTCCATCAGCGTAAAGCTGAGGACCTGGATCACTCCCGCACTGATCGAAAACAGCACAAATTTCACGGAGCGGAGCAGTTCCTTCTTTGTTTCTCCCATATTCTTTCCTCCAACGGTGAATTTACTGTCATATCATAACATTCAGAAGGAACATTGTCAAAAAAAATCTGTTTTGTCTTTCAAACGCCTATGTATTTCGCGACTTTTCTGTTGACCGGCAAGCCGCCGTCACCTATACTATAACTGTCTTAACCATCTTGCAAAAAGGAGATCGATAACATGCGAAAGAACTTTGGAGCCAAACCGATTCTGTACCCCCAGCCTGTTTTCATCATCGCCACCTATAACGATGACGGCACCCCCAATGCCATGAACGCTGCCTGGGGCGGCATCAGCGAAAGCAATGAAATCACTATGTGCATCAGCGCAGACCACCAGACCACCAAAAACGTCCTTACCCGGGGCGCCTTCACCGTCAGCATGGCAACTGCCGACAAGGTCGCTGAATGTGACTATGTGGGCATCGTGTCCGGAACCAAAGTCCCGGATAAGATGGCCAAAGCCGGCTTCAGCACCACCAAAAGTGAATTTGTGGACGCTCCCATCATCAACGAGCTTCCCATGGCCGTCGAATGCAGGCTGACCAGCTACGACGAGGAGAGTTGCCGTATGGTCGGTGAAATCATCAACGTCTGCGCGGATGAATCCGTCCTTACTGACGGCAGGATTGACCCTGCCAAACTGCGTCCCATTACCTATGACGGCATGAACCACACCTATCTGGTCCTGGGAGAAAAGGTCGGCAATGCATTTTCCGACGGCATGACGCTGAAATAATTACTTCCTCATAAACAAAAGAACCACACCCATCAGGTGTGGTTCTTATTCTTCTGATTCACGATTCTGGCGCATACAATCGTGACGATCAGCGCGATCAGCGCGCCGACCAGACTGCCGATAAAGCGGTTCACCGCATAAGTCAGCCGGTCCGCTCCCTGGGAAACCAATACCACCAGAAGCAGTGTCAGGCAGCTGACCCGCGCCTGAACATAAATCATTTTGAAAAGCTTGCAAACCACAAGATTCACGATCACACCAAGGCCGCAGAGCAGATAAAACACATAGGGCATCCCAAGCGCATTATCGATCAGGGTAATCGCCACACCAAATACACCGCCGAAAACCACGCCGAGAATACGGGTCAGCGACGTTTTGTATGCAGCCTTTGTGCTGTCCTGAACGCACATAATGGCACCGGTCGTAACACCGAGGGCTTCGATCGGAATGCCTACGATATTCGCTGCATGACACAGCAGGAAGCAAAGGACAATGGTTACGCCGATCTGAATATCCATCGGCTCAATTCTGTGTGCATTCTGTTGTTCACGCATATTCTCAACTCCTTATATATTATTCCGCCCAAATATCTGCTTTATGATACTGTATCATATCTTTTCGGGCCATTCAAGTACTTCCGTTGCTGTACGGATATGTAAATGCAGCCACATCCAACCTGAAATTAACCTCCAGATTTTGGGGATAGAAAAACCACCATCCCGGAACGGGTTGGTGGTTTCGTTGCAGCTGTGTGTTATGCAGGACAGGGGAAAAACGTAATGGGCAATCATTCCATCAGATTTGCGAATCGCTGGAAAAAGGATTCCTGACAACTGCTGATTACCATTTTCATCGATAACCGTCATCACATAGATTGGCTCATCGAAGTCGATTTCCCGAGCTTCGTACATCTGATATGATTTCTCACTTTGCCTTTAACATTGCCTAAAAGCGATCTACATCTCCATGCATGTCAGACATAACATAATGCGCCATAGTATACTCCCCTTTTTGAGATTTCTTTGACAGTCATTCTATCATTGCCAACGCTTTTCTCAGCACTTTTTCATGGTCAAATGCCAGTTCTGATATTTCAATGGTATTGTTGTTTCTACTCAACGTCAGACAATCACCCATCGACTTAACTTCATACCACAGCGCCTCAGCGGCATCATCTCCAGCCTGCACCGTGACTCTTTCTGCATCTACCACAGCTGCAAAGGCTACGGAGACCACCCACCCTCTGGGATCTCGTCCCGGTCGGCTGAAAATATCTACCAGTTTCATTGGAACACCTTTGATGCCAGTTTCTTCTTCCAACTCTCTGGCCGCAGTCTGTTCAATGGGTTCATTTTCATTTGCAAAGCCGCCAGGGAGCGCCAGTTTTCCAATAAACGGGTGCCCTTTTCTTCGGATCAGTAAAATCCGAAGTTTCTCCTCTTCCTTTGTAAATACCACGATGTCCGCAGTCAACGCAGGCTTGGGATAGTTTCTGCTACGGTAACGTGCAATCGCCTCCGCTTCCGTCATCCCCCGTGCATCTCTTAGTTCTTCCATAAAATGACCTCCATATATCTGCGTCATAATAAATCATGGGGCGCAAGCAATTAATGTGTTGCTTGCGCCCATAACAGCACAGGTAATATTCCTATTTGTTACGATTCCCTCCAGGATGAGAAAACAGCTCTTCCAGTTCCATAACCTTATCGATTCTTCTCTGGTGCTTTTCTTCACCGGAGAATTCAGTATTCAACCAAGTATCCACAATCTCAAGAGCCAGATTCTGTCCAACTACACCAGCCCCCAAAGCCATCATGTTTGTATCATTATGAAGTCGGGTCATCTTTGCGGAAAGCACATCGCTGAGAAGCGCACAGCGGATTCCATTCACCTTGTTCGCAGCAATAGAAACCCCGATCCCAGTGGTACACAAAACAATGCCTCTGTCGCACATACCAAAGGCAACAGCTTTGGCCGCAAAAACAGCATAGTCAGGATAATCGCAGGAAACATTTGTAAACGTACCAAAATCACGTACTTCATAACCCTGTTCCTGCAAATGTTTGACAAGTACATTCTTCAGTTCAAATGCACCGTGGTCACAACCAATTGCAATTCTCATACCGAGATCCTCTTATTCGCCGAAAACAGCCTTATAGTCGGCCACGAACTTCGCAATGCCTGCATCGGTAAGCGGATGATGGGTCATCTGCTCGATAACCTTGTAGGGAACAGTTGCGATGTGTGCACCAGCCAGTGCACAGTCGGTGACGTGCATGGTAGTACGCACACTTGCAGCAATGATCTGGGTGTCAATATCCCCGGCAACAGCGAAAATATCTGCAATCTCCTTGATCAGGTCGATGCCACGGACGGAAATGTCGTCCAGACGACCCAGGAAAGGAGAAACATAGGTAGCGCCTGCTCGGGCAGCCAGCAGAGCCTGGTTTGCAGTGAAGATCAGAGTTACATTGGTCTTGATACCCTCAGCAGTCAGAGCCTTACAGGCCTTCAGGCCTTCAACCGTCATGGGCAATTTAACGATCATGTTGGGATGAATCTTGGCGATCTCACGGCCTTCTGCAATCATGCCCTCGGCAGTGGTAGTGGTAGCCTTGACCTCGCCGCTGATGGGACCATCGACGATGGAAGCAATCTCAGCGATGACCTCTTCAAAATCGCGGCCTTCCTTGGCGATCAGTGAGGGATTCGTGGTAACACCGCTGATGACGCCCATGTCATTGGCCTTCTTGATGTCTTCAACATTTGCAGTATCAACAAAAAATCTCATAACGGTTCCTTCCTTAGCTGTTGATATGGATATTTATATTTGAATTCTCTTCCATTTCCACACGGGCACAGGCAACAGCCGTACTCTATTGCCTGCGCCCACATTGTAGCCGGGAGTATCCTATGGCGAAAGATACCCCAAGAGGAGGAGAAGTGCTGGCTTATTTATCGGGCGCCCTGCCCTTTCCGCAGATAGCATGCAATCAGCCCTCGCGGATTCAGCAGAGGTCTCAATTATATTGATCAATTGTCTCCCTGAACGGGGCGAGATGCGGGACCGGGCGGCGAAACCAGGCCCGCACCTCATAGGAGTGAGGAAAATAAAAAACAACTTGCTTATGTTAATCCAGAAGGTGTGATATACATTCCGGATGACATCGGTATCTATTTTGTCTGTCACAGCACGATTCGTTCTGTCTGAACTTCATATAGCTTCGCATTCGCCCCATATACTGCCGGGAATAAGAGCTATTCCCGATCAGAGGACGTAATAAGGATTACGCCCTGTTCGTATAACGCAGATTCATTCAGTCAACACAGATGGCTGTCAATATCAAAAGTCAACTTCCAGGTCGTAGTAGCAGCACTTCAGCAGTTTCTCCATTTCTTCCTGGTTGGGCTGACGGGGATTGGAACCGGTGCATGCATCGGCAATTGCGTTCTTTGCGATCTCAGGCAGTCTTTCCAGGAATACAGTCTCAGGTACAAAGCCCTGCTCGCAGGGATAGCTGTCAGCACCGTAGTTCTTGATGCACTGGGGGATGTTCAGTTCATCGTTCATCTTGCGCAGATAAGCGATCAGATTCTGGACGCTTTCCTCGGTCGTTGCACCGGCAATGCCCATGTGATAGGCAATGACTTCGTAACGTTTTGCAGCACTTTCAACCTTAGCATTGTAAGCAATGACCTTGGGCAGGTACATGGCGTTGGCGGCACCATGAATAATGTGAGCGCCCAGATCCTCAAAAACAGCGCCGGTCTTATGTGCCATGGAATGAACGATACCCAGTAGAGCGTTGGAGAATGCCATACCGGCCAGGCACTGTGCATCATGCATGCAGCCGCGCTTCTTCAAGTCACCGTTGTAGGAATCAACCAGGTCATCCTTGATCATCTCGATGGCAAGCAGAGCCATGCCGTCCGTATAGCTGCCAGCACAGGTGGAAACATAAGCTTCCACTGCATGGGTCATGGCGTCCATACCAGTGTGTGCAACCAGCTTGGGAGGCATGGTATCAGCCAGTTCCGCGTCAACAATAGCAATATCCGGCGTGATCTCGAAATCTGCCATGGGATACTTGATGCCCTTCTGGTAGTCAGTGATGACGGCAAATGCGGTAACCTCAGTAGCCGTACCGGAGGTGGAAGGAATGGCTACAAAATGAGCCTTCTGGCGCAGTCTGGGCAGGCCAAAGACCTTCACCATGTCTTCAAATTCGATCTCCGGGTACTCGTACTTGACCCACATTGCCTTGGCTGCATCGATGGGAGAACCTCCGCCCATAGCAACGATCCAGTCGGGCTGGAATTTAAGCATTGCTTCGGCGCCTCTCATGACAGTTTCAACGGAAGGATCCGGCTCGATACCGCCGAATACCTCAACCTCCATGCCTGCTTCCCGCAGATAGGCAATTGCCTTATCCAGAAAGCCGTATTTTTTCATTGTGCTGCCGCCAACGCAGATCATTGCGCGGTGACCCCGCAGTTCCTTCAGAACGGCCAGAGTACCTCTGCCGTGATAAATATCTCTGGGAAGTGTAAATCGTGCCATTATTGATCTCCTTCTATAATTATTTCAAAAAGACTTTGCAACTTCAATGATATGCTCTGCACTCAGACCGAACTGTTTCAGCAGCGTGGCTGCAGGGCCGGAATGGCCGAATTCATCATTGACGCCGATGCGCTTAACAGGTGTGGGCAGCATCTCACTCAGAACAGCACAGACAGCCTCACCCAAGCCTCCGATGACGGAGTGCTCTTCGCAGGTGATAACCTTGCCGCACTTCTTGGCAGCGGCGAGAACCAGATCATCGTCCAGAGGTTTGATAGTAGCCATGTTGATGACCATAGCGCTGATTCCATCCTTTGCCAGCTCCTCAGCAGCAACCATTGCCTCGTAGACCATCAGGCCATTGGCAATAATCACAACATCGGTGCCGTCACGAAGGACCTCACCCTTGCCAATCTGGAAGTCAAAGCCTTCCTTGTGGATGACCGGAACTGCTGCACGACCAAATCGCATATATACAGGTCCAACATGCTCATAAGCTGCATTAACCATGGCACGAGCTTCCACATCATCGGCGGGGCTCATGACAATCATATCAGGAATGGAACGCATTAGAGCAAAATCTTCACAGCACTGGTGGGAAGCGCCGTCCTCACCGACAGAGATACCACCGTGGGTAGCACCGATTTTTACATTCAGATGGGGATATCCGATGGAATTACGAATCTGCTCAAACGCACGGCCAGCAGCAAACATTGCAAAGGAGGATGCAAAGGGAACCAGTCCGGTGGTGGACAGGCCAGCAGCCACACAGATCATGTTGGCCTCAGCAATGCCACAGTCGAAATGGCGCTGCGGAAATACCTTCTGGAACGTTGCAGTTTTTGTGGCGCCTGCCAAGTCAGCATCCAGCACGACCAAATTATCTTTGGCTGCACCGAGAGAAGCCAGAGCTTTACCATAGCTGTCGCGGGTTGCAATCTTTTTTACTTCTGCCATGATCAGCCCTCCAGTCTGGCAAGAATTGTCTTCAGTTCATTCATAGCCTGCTCGTACTCAACATCGTTGGGTGCCTTGCCATGCCAGCCGGCGTTGTTCTCCATAAAGGAAACATTCTTACCCTTAACAGTCTTCATGACGATTGCCGCAGGCTTTCCCTTTACAGTCTTTGCTTTCTCCATTGCTGCCTCGATCTGGTCAAAGTTGTGACCATCGATATGCTCAGCATGGAATCCAAACGCAGTAAGCTTGTCCACAATGGGATAGGGACTCATAACCTTATCAACAGCACCATCAATCTGAAGGCCGTTATTATCCACGATGACCACGAAGTTATCCAACTTATAGTGCACAGCCAGCATACAGGCCTCCCAGACCTGTCCTTCCTGGATTTCACCGTCACCAAGCAAGGTATAGACGCGAGCGGTCTTTCCCTGATGCTTCAAACCCAGTGCCATACCCGCAGCCACAGAAATTCCCTGACCCAAACTACCGGTGGACATGTCCACGCCGGGAACAGTGTTCATATTGGGGTGTCCCTGCAAATAAGAATCAATGTGTCGCAGGGTGGGCAGATCCTCCACTGGGAAAAATCCACGGTTTGCGAGTGCTGCATACAGGCCGGGAGCAGTATGGCCCTTGCTAAGCACAAAACGGTCCCTATCCTCCCACTTGGGATTACTGGGATCGACATTCATTTCCTTAAAGTAAAGGTAAGTAAACATATCTGCAGCAGACAGACTTCCGCCAGGATGACCTGCCTTGGCACCGTGAGTAGCTTCAATGATACCCATTCTGATCTTGCAAGCAGTTCTTTGCAGTTGATTCTTCTCTGTATTTGTCATTGGTTACCTCCATAATAGTTTCGAAATGCGAGCCGGGTAACCACTCCCAGCCCGCATCTCGAAGGAGTGAGGATTAGAATCGAAATATATCATCTTTGCGAATGTAGGACCGAACTTCCCCTGCCCGGTTCCACACCCAGAACGGAGGAAGTTGTATTAGTAATATATCGTTATTTCCACTGCTAGCTTCGATGCAGAACCGAGTGGGCCACACCCGGTTCCACACCTAAAGCGAAGGAGAAGAAAAAAACCGGTATTACATATTCTGAATAACACTGGTGACAAGCTTCTTGAAGTCAGCTGCAACACGGTCAGCAGTTTCCTGAACTTCCTTGTGATCCAGCTGAGTATCGGACATGCCTGCGCACAGATTGGTAATACAGGAGATGCCGCAGACTTCCAGACCCATATGACGGGCAGCCATGGCCTCACATGCAGTACTCATGCCGATAGCGTCACCGCCCCACTTCCGGCCCAGCCGAACTTCAGCAGGAGTCTCATAGTTAGGGCCAGTAAACTGAACATAAACACCTTCCTGAATTGCAACGCCACATTCAGCAGCGCTCTGGCGGATAACATTCTGCAGCCTCTTGCTGTAAACCTCGCTCATATCAGGGAAACGGGTACCCAACTGATCAATATTCTTACCGATCAGGGGGCTAGGAACACCAGTAGTGATATGATCGGTGATGATCATCAGGTCACCGGGCTTGAAGTCAGGATTGCAGCCGCCTGCAGCATTGGTCAGGAAGAGTTTCTTTGCACCCATCAGACCCATCAGGCGAGTGGGAAGAACAACGTCGGACATGGGGTAGCCTTCATAGTAATGAACGCGGCCCTGCATGATTACGACAGGAGTTTCGCCAACGTAACCGAAAACGAAGCGACCCTTATGGCCCTTAACAGTAGAAACAGGGAATCCCTTAATATCGTTATAGGAGATGGTGTCTACGATCTTGATCTCGTCTGCATAATCGCCCAGGCCAGAGCCGAGGATCAGCGCAACTTCAGGCTTAAAATCGATCTTTGCCTTAATGCTTTCCAGGCAAGACATCAGTTTTTCATACATTGTGTATACATCCTTCCTTAGTAGTCTTCTGCCAGAATCGGTGTCACAACATCCTTCAATTTTAAATATTGTGCCTGATCAATCAGCAGATCCCTGCCATCAATTGTAACCATTCCGCATTCGCAAAATTTCTTGATGGCTCGATTAATTGTTTTCAAACACAGTCCCGTAGAGTCAGACAGTTCTTTGCGATTTCCCTTCATCCGAAGAACACCATGATCGGCATACTTATCGTAGCGGTTGATGAACAGAAATGCCAGCCGGTCAGCACCTTGGAGAAACAGGAATGCTCTGCTGTTTCTCGCCTCTTCCAGTAGGTATTCCGCAACCAGCTTTGACTCGTTCTTTAATGCCTCAATATCGGACATAAGCCATCGCTGAAACTTTACTCTGGGGACTTTCAGCACGGTACACTTCGTCACGGTTTGCAAGGTGGTTCTGTATGTGTCCAGATCCATAATAACTTCCATACCACCATAGGCATACACTTTTTTTAATATCATCATGAAGTCGTAGGAGATTCCGTATATCCGATAATCCGTCGCCTTGATTGCTCCGGTAGCAATAAAATAAATCGTATCTGCCGGCTCTCCCTCCCGCGTGAAAATAGTCCCCTTTTTCATTTCTTCGATGGTCAGTGACTCCAGCAACCAAAGCGGCGCCGTTGCAAAATAGTTTTCAAACTGTTTTCTTCTATCTCCATTGATTGTCTTTAGGAAGGGAGCTACATGATACAAACTTGTAGCTTTCATGATGAATCACTCCTCATAGGAGAAAATCAAATTAGAGTTTCAGGAGCGCATATCTGGCCGCGTTGGCAATCGTCTCCTTCTGTTCTTCCGCTTCAGCCAAGTCCTTACCAAGAGTCGTATAATAAATCTTGATCTTGGGCTCGGTGCCGGAGGGACGGACGATGACGGTTGCGCCGCCTTCCAGTCCGTAGACCAGAACGTTGGCTGCGGGCAGGCCGGTCTCCTCGGTCTTCTTGTAGTCGGTGACCTTGACGACCTTGTAGCCAC
>JAGAUY010000015.1 GCA_017620525.1 Oscillospiraceae bacterium
ACACGATCTTCACGCCGGCGGCGGAAGCTTCCTTCAGAGCGGAGGAGATGGCGTCGGGGCCGTTGGCGGCCACGATAATGGCATCACAGCCGGCGGCAACAGCGTTGTTGACCTGCTCGATCTGCTGAGCGTCGTCCTTGGTGTTGGGAGCCATGAAGACCAGTTCCACACCCAGTTCCTTGGCGGCCTTCTCGGCGCCTTCCTTCAGGGTGATCCAGTGCTGGTCAATGGAGTCCATGGTGATCAGGGCCAGCTTGTAGTCGCCGCCTGCGGGAACGGCAGCAGCGGGAGCGGAGGAAGCCTTCAGAACAGAGACACCGGTGTCGGTGACAGCGCCGCCCAGCTTTTCGCCCTTCAGAGCGGCAACGGCAGCCTTAACGCCCTCGTAGCCCATCACATCGGGATTCTGAGCCATGGTGGCCAGGATGAAGCCGTCGTCAATCAGACCCATGATGGCATCGGACTTGTCGAAGCCAACACAGACGACATCAGCAGCGGCAGCCTTGACAGCATTACCAGCGCCGTTGGTGGAGCCTTCGTTGCAGCCGAAGATGCCCACAACGCCCTGGGTGATGTAGTTTTCAGCGATGGACTGGGACTTGGCAGCATCACCCTCACCGTACTGGGTTTCCAGCAGCTCGAAGCCGGTGCCCTCAAAAGCGGAGCGGAAGCCGGTCTCACGTGCCACGGTAGAAGCGGTGGCGGCGTTGACGTTGACGATGCCGATCTTGCCGGAGGTCACGCCCTTGGCGGTCAGGGCTTCGATCATAGTCTCACCGGCAGTCTTACCGGCGGCGGTGTTGTCGGTGGAGAAGGTGGCTTCCGCATCCACATTGGCAGGAGAGTCGACATAGATGATCTTCACACCGGCGGCAGCAGCTTCCTTCAGAGCGGAAGAGATGGCGTCGGGACCGTTGGCAGCCACGATGATAGCCTTGTTGCCGGCGGAAACGGCGTTGTTAACCTGCTCAATCTGCAGAGCGTCATCCTTGGTGTTGGGAGCCATGAAGGTCAGCTCTACACCCAGCTCGGCGGCGGCCTTCTCAGCGCCTTCCTTCAGGGTAATCCAGTGCTGATCGATGGAGTCCATGGTGATCAGTGCGATCTTGTAGGTTTCGCCAGAGTTTGCTGCAGCGGGCTTTTCGCCGCTGGAGCAGCCTGCCATCAGGCTCAGAATCATAGCCAGACACAGCAGGATAGAGAATGCCTTTTTCATTGTTGTTCCTCCTAGAATTGTTTTTTTATTCGCGCGGTATCCCGCGAAAATAACGACGGTAATTATTTCTTGGCCTTCTTGGTGCCCTGACGGAACACAACATCCACCAGAACAGCGCCGGCGACGATGACACCGATGACGATTCTCTGGATACCAACAGGTGCGCCGATGATGCCCAGGCCATTTTCCAGGGTCTGCCACACGCCGGCACCGGCAAAAGCTCCCAGCAGCAGGCCGCTGCCGCCCAGAGGAGAGATGCCGCCGATGACGCCTGCGGCGACACCGTACATTTCGTAGCAGTTACCGGCTTCCATGTTGCCCATGCCAGCCTGACCGGCCAGGATCAGACCAACCACAGCGGCGCAGAAGGCGCTGATCAGGTATGCCTTGGTAGTGGTTGCAAACACATTGACACCGGAGAGCTTGGCAGCTTCCACATTGGAGCCGATGGCGTAGATGTGACGGCCGGTGCGGGTCTTGCTCATGATGAAGAACACAGCCAGGAAGATTACGAAGGCAATCCAGAAGGCATTGTAGATGCCGAGGAATTTGCCGTAGTAGAAGAAGTTCTGGAACGCATCGCCGGCTTCCTTGCCAAGACCGGAGACGATGGCGTCGGTGTTGCGGTTGCCGTTTGCCATGTAGGCCACGCCTCTGGCGCAGAACATGGTGCCAAGAGTAGCGATGAAGGGAGGCAGCTTGAACTTGCCAACCAGCAGACCGTTGATGACACCTACGACGAGGCAGCAGACAATGGCTGCGACAATGGCGATGATAGCGGAGATGCCCTTGCTCATCATGGTGGCGGAAATCATGGCGGACATGGCCACCACAGAACCGATGGACAGGTCAATGTTGCCGGTGATCAGGATAACACCCTGGCCCACGCCCACCAGCAGGTACTTGGCCATGGAGCGCAGCAGGTTCAGCATATTGTTGGACTTGAAGATATTCGGCTCAATCAGGCCAAAGACGATGTACAGGATAATCCATCCCGCGAAGCCAACCATCGCGGCACCCATTCCCCGGATGGCAGTGACTTTCCTTTTGTTCTCATTCAGTGTGCTCATTGTTTTCCGTTCCTCCTTAGTTGGCTTCTGTTGCGAATTTATTCTCAAACTTGGTTGCCAGGGTAAGAATTTCCGTCTGAGTCGTATTCCGGGCCATGACCTCGCCGGTAATACGCCCATCACACATGACGATAATCCGGTCGGCAATACCCATGACCTCCGGCGTTTCGGAGGAAACGAACATAACGGCGATACCCTGCTGCTTCAGCTGGTTCATCAGGTTGTAAATTTCCACCTTTGCGGCAACGTCGATACCACGGGTAGGTTCGTCAAAAATGACCACTCTGGAATCCCGGGCCAGCCATTTGGCCACAACCACCTTCTGCTGGTTGCCGCCGGACAAGCCACCTGCTTCGACCTCCACGTTGGGGGTCTTGATCTTCAGATCGGATACGGCTTTGGCGCACATGGCGTCTTCCTTTTTCCGGCTGACCACACCCAGCTTGTTACACAGAAGATCCAGGTTGGGAAGCGCAATGTTTTCGCGGATAGGGAGCTTGGTACACAGACCGTCCTTCTTTCGATCTTCGGGAGCCAGAACGATGCCGGCCTTGATGGCGTCCTCGGGGCAATGGATGGTGACTGTCTTTCCGTCGAGAATGATTTCGCCGGACTCTTTGGGATCTACACCGAAGATCGCCCGGGTAGTCTCGGTACGACCCGCACCCATCAGTCCTGCAAAGCCCACAATTTCACCGGCGTATACCTCGAAGTTCACATCCCGAACCATCCTGCCGGCGTTCAGATTGCGAACCTCAAAAACCTTCTCGCCCTTCTCGCATTCCACCCGGGGGAACTTCTCCTTGATTTCCCGGCCAACCATGTTGGTGATGATTTCATCCATGGTGGTGTCCCCAAAGTTCATGGAAGTGATGTACTGGCCATCCCGCATGATGGTGACCCGATCCACAATGTGCTGAAGCTCTTCCAGCCGGTGGGAGATGTAGACGATGCCGCAGCCGTCCGCGCGGAGCTTGCGGAT
This sequence comes from Oscillospiraceae bacterium, assembly GCA_017620525.1. GTDB lineage: Bacteria > Bacillota > Clostridia > Oscillospirales > Oscillospiraceae > Faecousia. The sequence continues at coordinate 3,269 of JAGAUY010000015.1, forward strand.
GATTCGGAACAGCTCGTCGATTTCCTTGGCGGTCAGTGCGGAGGTAGGCTCGTCCATGATGAGTACCCGGGCGTGGATGGACAGGGCCTTGGCGATCTCCACCATCTGCTGCTTGGACACCGGGAGGTTTCCGACGGTCTCGCTGGGAGAAATGTCGATGCTCAGATCGTCCAGAATCTGCTTGGCCTCCGCCTCCATGGACTTGCGATCCACGGTGAAGCCCTTCATCTTCTCCCGGCCAAGGAACATATTTTCCGCCACGCTCAGGTGGGGGCACATGTTCAGCTCCTGATGGATGATGGCTACGCCTAACTGTTGGGCTTGCTTGGGGCTCAGGTCATCGTAGGCTTTGCCAAAGATTTCCACCGTGCCGCTGTCTCTGGTGTAGACACCGTTGAGAATTTTCATCAGCGTGGACTTACCCGCGCCGTTCTCTCCCAGCAGAGCCATGACTTCACCGGAACGCAGTTCAAAGTGAACATTGTCCAGCGCTTTCACACCGGGGAAGCTCTTGCAAATACCCTGCATGGAAACAATGGTTTCGTTCATTTGCTCACTCACCTATCTCATATTGGATTTTCACAGAAAATATTGCACAGATTCCTTGCGCAAATCCTTGACAATACTGTAGCATTCTCCCATTAATTTGTCAAGTGGCTTAACAATAAAAAATACGATTTCGACCTGATAACTGCGATTTTCTTGCAGTTTGTACAATTATTCGCAATGTATTTAGTATAATATGACTATAGAAATCCGGATAATTGGGGCTTGCGCTGAGGTTCCGTCCACAGTAGAATAAGAATAGAAACGTTTCCATTAAACTCAGGAGGGTTTTGTATGATGTACACAATCAGCAGCGGCTGTATGCGGGCGGTCATAGATTCCACCGGCGCTCAGCTCATGAGCTTGCAAAGCGCAGACGGCATCCAATATCTTTGGCAGGGCGATCCCAAATACTGGTCTGACCGCAGTCTGACCATTTTCCCCTATGTGGCCCGGCTCACCCAAGGCAGCTACCGCTATCAGGGTCAGCTGTACCATATGCCCATTCACGGCTTTGCGCCCACGGCGGCGTTCTCCGTTACGGAGCAGACGGACTGCGCCGTGACCTTTACGCTGGAAAGCTGCCCGGAGTTCTATGCCCAGTACCCCTTCCTGTTCCGCTATTCCATCCGTTACCGTTTGGAAAATGCCACACTCCATGTTGAGATTACCGTGGAGAACAAAGACGAGAAAACCATGTACTTTGGCCTTGGGGGACACCCCGGCATCAACGTTCCGCTGGAGAAAGGACTGTGCTTCGAGGACTATGTGCTGGAATTCCCTCCCTGTCAGCCCCGGCGGGTGGAATTCACCCTGGCGTGCTTCATTACCGGACGGGAGCTGCCATTCCCGCTGGAAGGTAATCGGCTTCCATTGTCTCACCATATGTTTGATGAGGATGCCATTGTTCTGAAAGGCATTCCCGGCGAGGTAACCTTGAAAAGCCTCAAGGGTCATCGCGGTGTGACGCTGATCGCGCCGGATTTTCCTGTTTTCGGGTGCTGGCATATGCCCAAGACGGATGCGCCCTACATCTGCCTGGAGCCGTGGAGCAGTCTTCCATCCCATCAGGATATAATCGAGGATTTGGAAAAGCAGGCGGATCTCATTTCATTGCCAGCCATGGGCGTGTATCGGACCACATGGTCACTGCAATGCTATTAAATTGAAAAAACCCAGAGCTTCATCTCATTGCCAGATGAAGCTCTGGGAATTTTTTTCGTTTTGAGATGAATGCCCACAAACCATTTTCCATTTGTGGGTACTCATTTCAAAACGGGCTGGGATTCCAAAGGGATGGCATTTCCCTTTGGCTCAGGGTCATCCAATAGGGGCGAGAGCACCCTGTTGGCTGGGGAATCCAAAGGGGACAGCGTTCCCTTGGCAGTGGTTTCCAAAGGCGGCAGCGCTGCCTTGGCGGGAGGCATCCAATGGAGGGCAGCGCCCTCCGTGGCAGGAAGAATCCAATGAAACCGGCGGTTTCGTGGCACACGATCTTGCTCGCAAGGTCTAGTGTGTTATACCTTCTGCGACCGCTGCCGCTGGAAAGGGGGTGTTTGCTGACCGAACACACCGTTTCCAGTGGCTGCAGAACAGGCGGATTTTGGCGCGCCACGGGCCGAAATTCAGGATTTGTCCCTCAGGCAAAATCCGACTGTTCGGGTGTAGGTGGTGTTGCGGAGCGAAGATGATTTTGAAAAATCTTCGGAGCGCAGCAGCATCACCGGGGGAGCGGGAGGTATATCACACTCCCGTCCTGTAGCAGCACCCGTTTCTTCTTCTGCCCGATATCCCCGGCCCAAAAGATGAGTCTTTTTTTCTCCGGAAGTTCCTTATCTCCTTTAAGCGCAACAACACCAATTACCTTCCAGGCATACTTATGGCTTCTGGTTGTATCCCAATCCGCAAGCCGTTTTATCTTAATTCTCTTGTTCCCAAAATCAAAATAAATTTCGCCCCATTCGCCGTCGCAATCTACCCGATACCGGTAGGTTGCGGCGGCATTTTTGTTTTCTGCCTGCTCCAGATTTTCAAGATGCATATCCACGATGTGGCACGAGCCATCTTCAACCAGCTGCGCTACCAGCCGATCCAGTGCAGCATGGTAAGCAACCTCTGCACCTTTTTCGCTGGCACCATTCATAATTCTTTTGCCGATCTCCTGGAACTGGAATTGCTCTTTCCTTGGCATCATGCCGCCGCAGTTGCTGCAGATCGCATTGCGGGCCCTCAGTATTGTTTGCTCCCGCCAGGACAGTTTCTCCATAGCATCCCGGATGACTTTTCCCTTCCAGTGATTCCAGACAATATGATTCAGGCTTCCCTTACCGTCCTGAATAATGTCTTCCATGATTGCCTGTTCATTCTCGTCCCAGTCGATAATCTTTTCAGTCTGGCGGGCACGGATACCGATGGCTTCCTGTAAATCACGCTCTGCTGTTTCCGGTTTGCATCCGGTTTCCTCGCAGAATATTTCTATCGTTTTCTTTTCGTCCTGGGCATTGGCATTGTAGATCGCTGCAATGCGCCGGATGTCCTTGTATTTATCAAGAGACTTCACCTTCCAGGACTCCTGATTCATCCGGAATGTTTTGAATGTATCATAAATGAAATGATGAAGATATGTCAGAAACTTTGCTTCTTTGGACGGATCAAAGGTGGGAAGCTTTTTCAGAATCAGTTCCTGCAGAGCCAGCTTCATATCCAGAAACAGCGCAGGATCATAAGGGTCCATGCCGTTTCTTCTTATGAAAGAGTAAACCTTTCCGTTGAGCCTGTGCTCATAGCCGTGGAGGAAAAAGCTGAGATACAGAAGCTTCTTTTCCTGCACCGCCCGGGTCAGGTATGCATCCGCAACTGCTTCGTTTTTCTGCTGGATCTCCTTCTTCTTTTCTTTGCTGATCCGTCCGCTGTTCTCCATGTTCTGCAGAGCATCTTCCATGCCCGGAGGTGTGGGCGTCAGCTGATAAATGTGCTCTGCCTGCCACTTGGTCAGACCCTGTACATTTTCTTTTTCGCTTCCCAGATAAAAGTATCCGAACCGGGAGGTGTACCCTGTCAGATCCCAGGAATATTCAGATAACAGCTGGATATCCTCCGGGGTCAGCTGCAGAGACTCTTCTTCAATTTGCATTTCCGCTTCAGACATAGGTGCACCTCCTTGTATTTAACTTCTCATTGCCGCGGCAATCAATGCATCCGGAAGCATATCCGTCAGATATTCTCCATTGGCATAATCTGCATCGGCAATGGCAATGTCTTTGCAGTCCCGGGCGATTCGTTTTGCCTTCGCTGCAAGTTCCTTATCCAGCGTGCCTCGCTCCACACGCTTATCGAGTGTGTCCACACTTCTGTG